>DATEPO010000062.1:0-9595 GCA_035273145.1 Nitrospiraceae bacterium | reverse complement strand
GTTCGCCGTAAAAACTGAATTCTACGGCTTCTTCTTCCAACGCCATAAGCCAAGCCCGATGATGCCGGATCCCAGCAACACCACAGTGGAGGGTTCTGGAACGGGGGTCATGTAGGGCTGTGCATCAATGGACTGAAAATTCGACACCGAAGGCTTTTCTCCATTGGAGTTCGATGAAAACTTTTCGACATTTCCACTGACGCTTGGTTGCGATCCTCCCTCATTATGATGATGGTGGAACGACATCGCACCGGCCTCCTGGGTCGGTAGAGAGAAAAGGATAATCAAAAGGGTGGCGGTCAATATTGAGTCGGCACGCTGACACATATATTCTCCTTTGGCTTGTGTTGAGTCGTCAACATTCTTATAGCAAGTGAGGCCATTGAAAAATATTGGTCTTAGGTTTTAGGACTTACGTCCAGGGACTGTTGGAGAGGCATTTCGTTGCGAGAAGAGTTGTTTGCCGCAAGCAAGGGAACATAGTGTTGATGAAAGATGCGGCATTTAAAAGGCGAGCTTGAGGATTCCGCTAACAGCTCTTGGGGCTAGGATCATATTGAACAACCCGTCGACTGGCTCTATGACGCCTTGTTCCTTGAAACCGTATCCTCTACACTGGTCGACAAGGAGAGCGCTATGGCGGATGTCGAAGACGAAAAAGGCAGTAAGGCTTACAGCTTGTACAGTTCGCTTCGGCGATACTTTGAACCCTTAAGGGAACATTGGGATAAGCTGACGCCGCAGGAGCAAGCCGTAGTCATTAAAGAGGTCGAGGCGTTTCTCAATTCAGTGCGACCATCCCAGACGCCGTAGACCGTCACCAGAGTCACTCGAAAAAAGATGCTTCGAGTCAACCAATTCTCGTCAGACCGGACCGGTGTCTTTTCAAAAGAGAAACCGCAAACTGACGCCGCCTAAGTGAAAGACACTCTTATACACGCCATTGACCGAAGGATTGCGGTTGCCGGTAATAGTACGCTCTTCATACAAGGCCGCCTGATAAGAGAAGTCTAAGCCGATTGCCTTGGGTTTGAGCGGTCCCACACCGACGTCTCCGCAGGCGATGCCGAGGAATGATCCATGGGCCTTACAGAGCAGGCCCAGTCCGATAGTCGGAATATGGACGTCCGCTGAAGGAATACTCGGATCAAAAGTCAAATCAGGCATCTGCGTCTGCTGATAGATATATCCCCCCCGTAGCGCCACTTCCCATTCCGGCAGCGATGGAAGGTTGAGCCAGCGGTATTCGGTTCCCAGCATCACGTTATAGGCGCCCCGCCAATTTTGAGGCTGCGGGATCGTGACGCCGTTCGCAAGATGCACGTCTAAGTTCCGCACAGATTTCCACCCGATGTAGTCGATATCGAGCTCCAGCTTCCATTCACGCTCGTCATCCCGAATCGGCCAAATCGCAATGCCGGCCGAAATTGTTTGCGGCAACACGAAGGTCGCATCGGCATTCGACACATTCGCGCCGTTTGCTAAGAGCGCGCCGCTTAGATGCAGCGTAGCTTGACTCCGATAGACGAGCCCGATGTTGGCAATCGGCTTGCCGGCCGCATTGCGTAGCGGCGTATACAGCAGGCTGACATTAAATCCGGCCGCCGTGTCCTTTCCGAAGAGTTCAATCTGCGATCCGGCCGGAATCCCTAATCCACCCGGCCAGATAGACCGCCTCTCGACGTGCCCTTCTCCGAACAAACCGGAGAAGGTATAGATGTCGGCCCCCAGCCCGATCGACAGGTAATCGTTCACTTTGTAGGCAAGCGTCGGTTTGATATCAATAAGCGGAAGCGTCGTGAAGGTCGTGACCGTGCGAAATGGACCGTCTTCAGGATAACGCGTTAAGGACCCGAAGGGGCTATTCAGGCCGATTCCAGCCGTGAGTCTCGAGAGTGACGTGATCCCGAGATCTCCGAGATTGGCCGTCAGATAAAGATGAGCGGGAGGAGGCCACGAGGCACTGCCGCCTCGATCCCCCGTCGCCGTCGCGCCGGTCGGGCTGGTAAAATTGGTCGTTCCCCCGACCCCAAACGCCCCGAACATCGTTTGCACACCTCGGAGTTGCGTCATGCCGGCCGGATTGTAATGGACGGCGGACGGGTCATTCGCTTGGGCCGTAAACGCGTTTCCCATACCGGCCGCGGCAGCGCCTTGACTTTGGATACGGGGAACTTGAGCGTGAAGCCTAGGGGGGCCAAACAATACCAATAGCAGACAGCAGCTTAATCCGTGAAGAACACGCATCCTCAACAGGATGCCGATCATCCACACCTCCTGTTGGAATCGTGACGCGATGTCTTCGGTGTCATGGACCGCATCATGGCGCACGCCTAATCCAATATTCAATGACGTGTTCTAATTCGGAGGGATCGAACGGCTTGAGAATATAGGCTTGCGCCCCTAAGCCGACAGCCTGCACGGCGCGCTCCTTGGATCCTGACGCCGTGACCATGATCACCGGGATACGTCCATCGCGCTCGCGAATCCGTTGTAAGATCTCCAGACCATCCATGTCCGGCATGCCAATGTCCAAGATGAGACCATCAAATGTTTCCCCACGCAAGATTTTCAACGCGTGGGCTCCGTCGATGGCCGTCTCGGTAGAGTACCCTGATGCAAGGAGTCGGTCGGAGAGAAGTTGCCGGATGTCCGGATCGTCATCCGCGATCAACACTCGTTTTACATTCACATTCACGGCATCCTGCGACGAGTCCAATAACGGACGAAGGGGAAGCGTGCAATAAAACTCGGTGCCTTTGCCCAATTCGCTTCGCACCGAGATTTTGCCGCCATGGAGCTCGACCAGCGTTTTAGTGATGGAAAGGCCCAGGCCAAGACCTTTGGGAGCGCCTTTCTGCCCGTGCCCAACACGGAAGAAAGGATCGAATACTTTGTCGATCGCCTCGCGAGGAATCCCTGTGCCGGTATCCTTCACCGCTACGCCGGCGAATTGAGCACTGTCCTGCACGACTCGAATGACGATCTCGCCCTCCTCGTGCGTAAACTTAATTGCATTCTGGATGAGATTCGTAAAGATCTGAATCAAGCGGTCGGCGTCCCCCCACACGATCAGGTCGGTGTCCGGGCAGTACACTTCCAATCGCTGTCGTTTGGCGGCGGCCAACGGACGAAGCTGTTCCTGGATATCGACAACGCATTTTTGAAGGATCACTTCGGCCGGTGAGAACTCCAGCGTGCCGGTCTCGATCCGGGTCCGATCCAGCAAATCTTCAATCATGCGGATGAGCCGATCGACATTGACGTTGGTCCGCTCCAGATACATGTGCTGCTTGTCGCTGAGCTCGCCGGCGAGTCCGGCCATCATATTCTCCACAAACCCTTTGATCGACGTGAGCGGCGTTTTCAATTCGTGGGAGACATGAGACAAGAATAAGGAGCGCAATTGATCGGCCTTCTCCAAGGCCGATGTCCGTTCACGCACTTTGGCTTCCAGACCGACATTCATCTCCTCGATCTGCTGATAGGCGGAGGCGTTGTCGAGCGCGATGGCGACCTGATTGGCCAGTGTCACCATCACATCCAAATCGTCCTGCGTCAAACTATGCTGCTGCGCCCGATCCACCAACAGCGCGCCTAAAATTCGGTCCTTCGTTTTCAGCGGCACCGAGACGAGGGACTTCGTATGCGTCACCAAGGCGAGCTGCTGATTGAGCGGGTGGAGACTCTCCCAGACCGCTTGAATATCGCCGATGAGAATCGGCTTGCCTTTGAGGATAACGTGGCCCTCCAGGCTCTCCGCTTCCACCGGTATCTCATGGGTCCGCACGGCGGTCTGCACCTCTTCCGGCACACCGACAATTCGAGCATCATAGGTGACCTGCCGGA
Source organism: Nitrospiraceae bacterium (assembly GCA_035273145.1). Lineage (GTDB taxonomy): Bacteria > Nitrospirota > Nitrospiria > Nitrospirales > Nitrospiraceae > JAICXS01. The sequence goes on along the minus strand of DATEPO010000062.1, from coordinate 5,746 downwards.
CCGGATCGTAAAAGGAAATCATGGCCCGATCGTAATGCAGGTCGCGCACGAGCGCACTCAAGACATTCTGCAGTAACGTCTCGCGATCCAGTGTGGAATTAAAGAGCAACCCCGCGCCGTGGAGCGCCGTTAGTTGGTTGACCTTCCGGCGCAGCTCGACCCGCGTCTGTTCCTGATTGACATACGCTTCACGGAGCTCTTCATGCCGGACTTCGACGAAGGTGACCTGCTCTTGGATAATGGCTTCCCGAACCTTGGTATGCGCCCGATGGCGCCGGCTTGTAGCCAGCCAAGAGACGATGGCCGGGACAATCGAGATACCCAGCGCTTCGGTGACCGTCACTTGCGAATAGAACAGCTCAAGGTAGGCGAACGACACACCGCCCGCCATCAATCCCCACGTCGGCCAGAACAGATCGTGGCGCGGATGAGTAGGCCACACCACTTCCCATTCGCACCACTCATCTCCATGGGCAATACAGGAGCGGTCCGTGACGGTCGCCGGCGGCAAATGATGAAGACGAGCGGGTACCATCGAGATTCTGCCCTTCGCCGATTCGCAGGCTTGCCGAGCACACGCTTTTCGGTACAAGCCAAACTGCCGCAGCGTGCGCTCGGTAAATTTTAGCCTCAAAATGGCGGAATGGTCGGTGAGCTCGCCCAAACTGCATTCGATCGACCCCTTCGCATACTTTTCAGCGAAGTACGGGTACATCCGGTAGATTTGTGCGAGCGGGAACGGACGGCCCAGCGTCTGGATCAACGGGGAAATGTGTTTCTCCCGGCCGACATTGAAATGAAACTGTGGATCGCCGGAGAGTTCACGGCAGAATTCACGGAGAAATGAGACGAATTCATACGAGTAACTGTTCCAGACATTCTTGAGAAAGACCGGCGTGACATGATAGGCAGAATCTCGTATTCGCTGGTTCAGCAGCCGGCTCAATTCCTCGACCGCCTGTAGGCCGGCCGGTCCTCCGCCGGCGCGCGCGATGCTTTCTTGAAGGAACTCGACATTGTCCAGAACGATCATCCCGCTGACATCCGTAACTTTCTCCCCCCGCTCGTCCACTCCGAATGGGCGGTACTCCATGAATGGCCGTTCCAGGATCGTGCGATCGGCGGAAAGGGGCTGACCGTGTCCTAACGGCTCGTCCATCAGCGTGCTGGTATTCTCTGAAGGCTCGTCAAGCATTGATGTTCGCTTCGAGGGCTTCCGGATAGAGTTTCCACGGCGCCCTCGGTTCGCGCTCCATCTGACGCTGGAGTTGCCGGAGATGTGTTTGAAAATCTCTGAACGCTTGCCTGCCCGCGTCATCCAACGCCAACGGCGTAAAGTCATTGATCAACGGAGTGCGAATCACCTGTAATAGGTAATTCATATTGACGAGGCGTTGATACACATCTACCGATTCCCGGCGGCCGTCTTTGGAAACACGCACCGGCTGAGCCTGCGTCCACAATTGATAGTTCCATAATTGGGCGCCGACTATCTCATGGTACACCGTCACGAGATAGAGGATACCTGCGATGAGACGAGCCAAGCTGTCGCGTGTCAGGGTGTCCAATGAAAGCGAGACGCCGTTTGGAATGAGCCGATTGAGCTCTTCCAGCCATTGACCAATCGGCGCATTCCGTTGAACTTCCCGATCCGTCGCATAGTATACGCCGATGTACTGCCGTGCATGTCGATGCAAGACGTCAAACAGGGCTTCCAGATTCTGCTGGGTCGGCAGGTCGAATTCGGCATCTGCAAGACCGCGTATCGCGGCATCCATCCTTGGATCGGTCGTTGAAAAGCGGTAGGCCTTGTAGGAGTCATCGAACAACCGGTACATCCCGCGGTCCGTGAAGCTGAATACCCCGCCATAATCGCCGCCGGGACCCAACTGGACCATGCTCCCGAATCGGTTGCTTTGATGCGTGCCGAACACATGGGGCCAGAGCAAGCGACAGAGAGGATGATCGTCCGGTAATGCGTTCCGTGTCGCAATCGCAATCGATTCTCCAGCGATCAGATGAGTCCAATTCCAATGCCGCACCAGCGTGGTATGGGTCGAGACGGCGCAGAGCGAGAGCTTTTTAGCGAGCGGCCACATGGCATCTCCAGGTTTCGATGTCCCCAGTGCACTGTCGATCTGCGATGCCGTGAGACCCGGTACGGATGGGTTGCGTCGAAAAGACACGCGCACGCCAAGATGGTAAAGGTGATCGAGATGCTCATACTGGGTCAGCCCTTGGAGATTCCATTCATAGCGGTCATCACCTATTCGATGCAGGTACCCCGCATAGGGGCCACGGACGGCAAGTTGTCCTAAGTCCAGGCTGCCCTGCAACTCCAGCCCCAGCGCCGGGGGGCGAAGACGCTGTCGACTAGGGACTCTGCCGGCCGCTCTCGCCGCAGCGCGCCGATGTCTTTGCGTGTAGCCGTCGCGCAGCGCGACATTCGGATTGGGGTCGATGGATGGAAGTCCCGGCTGCATAGGGGGGAAAAGCGCGTAGAGCAAAACTTGGCATGTAAAGAAGGTGCTTTTGAAGAAATACTTTACGGCCTCTTTGAAGTTGACGGATTTCTCATCACATGGAACACGATGTGCCAGTCGGACATTATAAATAGGGATGTGCGGGAAGACGCTGTTCAACGGAATGGCGGTGATTCTCTGCCGGTCTTTCTGGCGGCACGTTGCAAGAAGATCGGCGACCGTGACCGGCCTATTCTTCCGAACTTTGATGCACGCAATCCAATCCCAGACGGCTTTTCTGACCTTCCATCGAGAACGTGCCATCATGCGCGGGGCCACATCCCCTCTTTCTGCCCGATGTTGATATATTTCAACATTCGGTTAGACACTCACCGGCTCGTGAACGTTCCTCCACGGCGCAAACGGATTGGCGACACCATTCAGCGCGGGCGCCAGCAATGGATAGTGCCGCAGCAAGACGCTTTTCATTCCGTTCTCATTGATCCAGTTCAATCCGAGCGGCGTATAGACCTCCGGCCGATAATCCGTGGTAAAAAACCGATCGCTCTTCAATCGCCGCGACGCCATCAAAATGAAAATCCGAAACGCCGTATCGCTGAACCCGAATCCTTTCGGCAGACATTCCGCAAAGAGACCGACCATGAGATCGACGCGGTCGATGTTGCCTTGATAGAGATCCGAGAGAGGCTTGGCCCATTCCCGGTTGAGCGCCTTGAAGGTCTTGATCCGCGGCAAACGCACCAGAGACCTGAAATCGTTATAGCGAGGCACACCGCGCTCGCGATCCCGCATGATATCGATGGTCGCCACGTCCAATATTTCGCCGTCGATGCGTTGGAACGCCTGAAGAAAACGAGGATAGTTTCCCAATGCAATGGCGCCTGGATAGGCCAGCCCGAAGGAATACAAGACGTTCTCGATGCCGATCGCACGGATGAGCGGGCGGGTCCCATTGCCTTGAATGTCCATAAACGTCTTGTAGCGGCTGAACTCGGGATCCGATAAGGACTGGAACCGATAATCATCCGGGATGAGCGGATGCAGCCGATAGACGGACGTAAATTCCTCCGTCATGGCGTAGGGGACGCTATGGTGATCGACCGGCGAACCCGGAATACCCGATAATTCTTCGCTATCGCTGACCCGACCCAGCAGCGTAGAGATCCGCTCTCCGAACGCACCCCACCAATTCGCGTTCATCCCGATCCGTAACGCCGGATGGCCGAGAATTGCCGGAGTCCATTCGGTGGTGTGGATTTTTGCCATCAGCGCCGCATTAATGAGCCGGGCCGTCTGAAACACTCGTTCATCATCCCACGTGGGATACACGTCACCCAACCGATCGCAGATCGCATTATGTTCTCGGACAAACAGCGTATGCAGCACACTGAGGCCAGCCCACCAATTGTTATTAAATCCCGTCAAATCGATGCCGTGCAGGCTTGGATCGGGGTCTAGGGGAAGGAATCCATCCGCTTCGATCCGCAACCTACCTCGCTCGAACGATCGAAGCAAATAATGAATCTTTTCCGTGCTGCCGTAGAGCTGGGAGCCGTCCCACCAATGGGTTTCTTCATTCAAGAAAGTTGGTGGATAGGCGCCCGGCGTATCGGCTCGCGTCGAATCTCGTTGCGCGCGATGAATCTTCATCGGATTCTCGTGCCATTCATCGCCCGGCTGCAGAGGAATCTCGATACACTCGTGCCGATGGATCGGATGATTGAACCAGTCATGTACTTCGAATTGAATCCAGGCGGCGGCTAGGAGGTTTAACGACTCGGCCGGCTTGAAATCTGCACGAGTCATAAGAATGCGGCTGACTTCACGAGGGCTGGGCGTGAAGAGATCCGGCTCCGGATCCGGCCAGGCTCGATCCAATCCCATATTGCGACCGAATCGTGTCCCGGCGCTTCCCATCATCGGATTTCCCAAATCATTATGCGTACCATCCACTCGCCTGGCAGAGAGATCTTTCGGATGGAAGGGGCAGGCCCCCGGCATGGGTCTCGTGGGCAACTGTGACGTATCGTGCAAGTTATGCAGACGCAAATCGTACCGGAGCACGGGGAGATTCACGACGCCGAGGTTCAGCGGACCTAAGAGGCTTCTAAACGGCAATCGATGCCAGGGAATCACTCGATTGATGAACCGAAAGACGGTCGCCAATACTGCCAAGACTGAATAAGACGATCGCATACGGCTTCCTTCCTAAAACTTAGGAAGACAGTGTAGGTTCAAGACACAAGCTTCAGATCTCCCCATCTAGCACTCATGATTCTGCAGATCACTGTACAACCGCGGGGCATTGTTGTACGGGATTCTATTGATGTCAAGTCGTCTACCATCGCTATGGTGGAATATTCATAAATAGAAGAGATCGGAAGACCTGTAAAAATTATTCCCCTTTTCTCATGGGACTATTGCCGGCATCTCACTCGATACGCTCTATTTACCATCTAGGTCCTTCAAGCTTCGTTCTGTAGAGATCGGTGCGTTCATGAGCATGGCGCGAACGCTTCCTTCACTGTTATAATTTCCAACCTCATGAGCCAGTCCATCATCATCCGCGGCGCGCGGGAACATAATCTTAAAAATCTCGACCTCCAAATTCCCCGAGACAAGCTGGTCGTGATCACCGGGCTAAGCGGGTCCGGTAAATCCTCGCTCGCCTTCGATACCATCTATGCCGAAGGACAGCGCCGGTACGTGGAATCGCTGTCGGCTTATGCGCGTCAGTTTCTTGAACAGATGGGGAAACCGGACGTCGATTCCATTGAAGGGCTCTCTCCGGCCATTTCGATCGAGCAGAAGAGCACCAGCCATAACCCTCGATCGACCGTCGGGACGGTCACGGAAATTTACGACTATCTGCGATTGTTGTTTGCCCGCGTCGGGCGCCCCTTCTGTTTCAATTGTGGCGATGAAATCGCCGCGCAGACCGTCCAGCAGATGGTCGATGCGATTCAAACCCTTCCGGAAGGCACCAGGTTTCAAATCCTCGCCCCCATCGTGCGCGGGCGAAAGGGAGAATATCGAAAAGAGCTGCTCGACATGCGGCGAGCCGGGTATGTGCGGGCTCGAATTGACGGACACATCGTCGACCTGGGGGACGACCTCACGCTCGACAAACAAAAGAAGCACACCATCGAGGTCATCGTCGATCGTCTTGTCATGAAAACCGGTGAGGCGCTCAGCCGCCGGCTCGCCGATTCTGTTGAAACCGCGCTCAAGCTGACCAATGGCTTGGTCGGCGTGCTGACCGA
>DATEPO010000061.1:0-9842 GCA_035273145.1 Nitrospiraceae bacterium | reverse complement strand
TTCTCAAAAGACCAATCTCTGGTTGACTATCAGCGCAGTAATTTAATTGCCCTTGAAGCCGTTTTATCAGGTCCTGACTACAATCTGATTTTGGCCCAATCCGGTGTCCAAGCGATTGAGCTCGTGAAGCAGCATGACATTGCTCTTCGTGCTGTTAGACGTGCAAATGCCCGGGTTGGACGTTTTGACACCGCGCAACGCATAAAGGCATAAGAGGGTCTTTGGGCCTGCCCGTTATTTCATTACGGCCGCCTACACAGAAGATCCGTTTATTAAAAAGGATACGAAGTGGGGCATCGATTATTTCAAGCTCATCAGCAGAGGCGGTCTATTGTCGTTTGAAAAACAGCACCGACAGCGGCGGGAGCGTCACAAGCAGTGAATGCGGTTGCCCGTGCCAGGGAAGGTCCTCAGCCTGCCGGCCTCCTCCATTTCCCATATTCGAGCCGCCATAGATCGCTGCGTCGCTATTCAGCAACTCGCGATACCAGCCGAGCGCCGGAACACCGATGCGGTACTGTTCTCGCGGCACCGGTGTAAAATTCCCAATGCACACGATCGAATCCGCGGAGGCGCGGGCGCGGCGCAGGAAGGCGACGACAGCGTGATCGGCATCACTGAAGTCGATCCACTGAAATCCGGTCCAATCAAAATCCACCTCATACAAGGCCGGCTCCGATTGATACAGGCGGTTGAGGTCCCGCACATAGCGCTGCAACCCTTGATGCGAGTCGTAGGCCAAGAGATGCCATTGCAGGCTATCGTCGTGGTTCCATTCCCACCATTGGCCGAATTCCCCACCCATGAATAGCATCTTTTTTCCGGGATGCCCGTACATAAAGCCGAACAGCGCCCGCAGATTGGCGAACCGCTGCCACAGATCGCCCGGCATCTTATCGAGCAACGCTTTCTTGCCGTGCACAATTTCGTCATGCGAGAGGACCAGCACGAAATTTTCGCTGAACGCATAGACGAGGCCGAAGGTAATTTTATTCTGGTGATAACGGCGGTGAATCGGGTCGAGACTGAAATATTCCAGCGTGTCGTGCATCCAACCCATGTTCCATTTGAGACTGAACCCCAGGCCGCCTAAATAGGTCGGCTTTGAGACACCAGGCCACGCGGTAGACTCTTCTGCAATGGTCAAGACACCCGGATGGTCCTGATGCACCTGGGCATTAAACTCCTTCAGAAACGCGACCGCTTCCAGGTTTTCATTGCCGCCATACTTGTTGGGAATCCATTCGCCCGGTTTTCGCGCATAGTCGAGATAAAGCATAGAAGCCACGGCATCGACCCGCAGGCCGTCAATGTGATAGCGATCGAGCCAGAAGAGCGCGCTATTGAGCAAGAAGTTCCGCACTTCGACTCGACCGAAGTTGAAGATGCGGCTGTGCCATTCAGGGTGATAGCCGAGACGGGGATCCTGATGATCATACAGATGCGTGCCGTCAAACTGCGCCAATCCATGCGGATCATCCGGGAAGTGAGCCGGCACCCAATCCACGATGACGCCGATCCCCGCCTGATGGCACGCGTCCACAAACGCCATAAAATCTTCCGGTCCGCCAAAACGGCTCGTCGGCGCAAAATAGCCGGTCGTCTGATAGCCCCATGATCCATCGAATGGATGCTCGGTCACCGGCATCAATTCAATGTGGGTAAATCCCATGTCTTTGACGTATGGAATGAGGGTCGTGGCCAGTTCACGATACGTGAGCCATCGATTCTGTTCTTCAGGCACACGCCGCCACGATCCAAGGTGCGCTTCGTAAATCGCCAGCGGCGCCGAAAGGGAATTTTGCTGGGCGCGTCGCTCCATCCAGGCGTGATCGTTCCACTGATACCGCGTGATATCCCATACAAGGGAACCGGTCTTCGGCCGAAGCTCGGCCGCAAACGCATAGGGATCCGCCTTCAAAAATGGTGGGCCCCCATTGCGGGGCCGAAGCTCATATTTATAAATGGAGCCTTCGGGTAGATCAGGAATGAAGAGTTCCCAGAGACCGGATGCCCCCCGGTTTCGCATTTGATGGCGCCGGCCATCCCAGCCATTGAAATCACCGACCACGCTGACACGCATGGCATTCGGGGCCCAGACGACGAACCGAGTGCCCGCAATCCCATGGATCTGCATGTAATGAGCGCCAAGCAGTTGATACGCGCGGTACAGCCGCCCTTCGGCAAATAAATGAAGATCAAAATCCGGAATTAAATTTGCAAATGCATACGGGTCATGTCGTTGCGTGACGGTTCCAATGAGATCGGTGACTTGAAATCGGTATGCGGCCGACTGAACATTTTGAGGGATCGTCGCCTCGAACAACCCCTCGTCATGGATACGACTCATCGGGAAGGCGCCCAGTCCATCCGCCAGCAATTCAGCGGTGGCCGCTTCGGGGAGAAAGGCCCGCACAACGACAGATGTCTGGCCATTTTTCGTCACGGGATGGGGGCCCAGCACAGAAAAAGGATTCCAATGCTCGGCGCGAAAGAGTCGAGTGAGTTCGTCCGGAGTCACGGTCGTCATGCTCATGTATAATAACCCATGGCAGCAAGAAACTCATACGCTCTTGTCCGCCGTGCCCGATCACACGGCATCGAACACCAGTACACGGATGAGCTTGGACGGCTGAAAAAAATCTCGTCGCACAATCTCGCTTCCATTCTCGAATTGCTCGATGCTTCTGTCAATGCAAACCATGTGAACCATCCGATTCATCCATTGGACGATGGTGCGGGTTCACCGTGGACAACCATCATCCCGCTCTCCATGGTGATTCAAGGCGGCTCGCTGCCCGGAGTGTGGCATATCCATCTGCCGATTGGAAAGTCGGTATTATCCGACAAGACCGACTTAGCTGTCTCCTGGATATTGGAGGATGAATCAGGATCCATCCGTAAGCATCGCGCCTCATCCAGCGAACTCAAGATCGACGCGCGTAAGACAATCCGCGGATGCCGCTATGTCCGGGTGGCGATTCCCTTCCCGCAGAACCTTCCACTCGGATACTACCAAATTCAGCTTGACGCTCGGCTGAATGGCCGACAGTGGCGCGAATCCATGCGCCTGATTGTCGTCCCGAAGCGGTGCTATTTACCGCGAGCGTGGGAGGACACACCACGCGGGAAGACGCGAATACAAGATCGAACAAGTGGAACAAACTGGTGGGGGTTGACCGTGCAATTATATGGCCTGCGGTCTCGCCGTAACTGGGGCATCGGTGACTTTCGCGACCTCGCCTCCCTCATGCGCTGGGCCGGACGGTTAGGAGCCGCCATGGTGGGAGTCAATCCGCTTCACGCCCTCCCGCCGGGCGGCATCAGTCCGTATTCGCCCTCAAGCCGGCTCTTTCACAATCCGCTCTACTTGAATGTCGAGCGCATCGCCGAATTCAAAGACCCGACTGTGCGCGCACTCGTGCTCCGCCGATCGTTTCAACGAACGGTTGCGTCCTTGCGACAGAGCGAGACCGTGAATTATGAAGGGGTGAGCCGGCTGAAATGGCCGCTGTTCAAGATGCTTTATCGGGCCTTCGCCACGGCACACCTCGGCCGTGGCACTCCTCGCGATCGCGCGTTTCGGCGGTTTAAGACCGAACAGGGACAGCCGTTACAACACTTTGCTCTCTTCCAAGCCTTGCAAGCGCATTTCACGCCTCAGGGGGAACCGCCGCGCTCCTGGCGCACGTGGCCGGTGGAATTTCAGCATCCTGATTCGCCGACCGTTCGACGGTTTCTCCGGCGGCACGAAGACCGCATAAATTTTTACAGCTATCTGGAATGGCAATGCGATGAGCAACTAAAGCAGGTTCAGTCGGCGGCTCGGCGCGCCGGGATGCCGATCGGGCTATATACCGACTTTGCAATCGGCATCGATCCCAATGGATCGGACGCCTGGGCCTTTCAAGACGACTTTGCACAAGGGGCATCGGTCGGCGCGCCGCCTGATCTGTTCTCGCCAAAAGGCCAGAATTGGGGCTTGGCTCCTCCGCACCCCCAGCGTGTTATCAAAAACGGCTATCGGCTCTTCGTGGAAGGTTTTCGGCGGAACATGCGCCATAGCGGATTGTTTCGCTTGGACCATGCGATGGGCTTGTTCCGTTTGTTTTGGGTCCCACAGGGTCGGTCTGCTGCCGATGGCGCCTATGTCACCTATCCCTCGCAAGATCTACTCGGCATTCTCGCGTTGGAAAGCCGGCGTCATGGCGTTATCGTCGTGGGCGAGGATTTAGGGACTGTCACACCGGAGATTCGAGCGAGCCTGATGGGAGCGGGACTTCTCTCGTACCGCTTGCTGCTCTTCGAGAAGTCGAAGGCCGGCGCGTTCCTTTTGCCACAGCGTTATCCTTTGCAAGCCATGACCGCCGTGACCACGCACGATCTTCCCACGTTGCGTGGCTTCTGGGCGGGGCGCGACATTGAATGGAAGGACGCGCTGGGCCTCTACCCGGACCCGGCGCTCATCGAGCGCGACAAAGAAGCGCGGCACCGCGACAAACAGGCCTTATTGGCGGCCCTGAAGAAAACCCATCTGCTCCCGCAACACTATCCGCAGGCTGCGGCCCTTCCGGAGCTGGACGATGCTCTGTCCCAAGCCGTCTATACCTTTCTTGCTCGCACGCCGAGCCGCTTGCTGGCCGTTCCGCTTGAAGATCTGCTGGGAGATAATGAAACCCCGAATCTTCCCGGTGCGCCGGTTGGTCAATATCCCGGCTGGAGAATGAAAGCCGGCCCTGTAGGCTCGACGATGGAAACGTGGTCGAAGATCTCCCACGTCCGCATGTTGACGCAGATCCTCGCCCGCGAACGCCCGCTTCCCCAGATTACAGAAACCCGTGAAGAACTAGCCTCATAGCATCGAATCGGCTATAGTGTCCGCCGCATTTCATGATGCCGAACGGCTTTCAGTGCCGCAAGGACCAGAGCGTCTCTTCATGGGTTCCGCCACCGCACAGATTTTGACCGCGACCGCCGTCTTCGGCATGGTGACCGCCGTTGCATTCGGGCTGCGTTATCTCGCCATCCGCGCCTTACGACGATGGGCAACCGCCACGACCACGCCCTTCAGCGAAGTGATGCTCGACAGTTTTCGCCTTCCTTCCCTGATGTGGTGTCTTCTCATCGGCCTGTACACGGCTGTCGATACCGCGGAACTGCCTCAGCAGTTCAGCACGACGGCATTAAAAATCTTGTTCAGCCTGTTGGTGATATCAGTGACCGTGGCCATCGCCAATCTTTCCGGAACCGCGCTTCAAGTCGGCTTAAAGCAAAGTCACGTCGCCATACCGGCAACCGGCCTCACGCTGACCTTCATGAAGGTGGTGATCTGGGTGACGGGCGGGCTCGTGCTGTTAGGCGGGCTCGGCATGTCGATCACGCCGGTTTTGACGGCGCTTGGAGTCGGCGGACTCGCCGTGGCCTTGGCCCTTCAAGACACCCTGTCCAATTTTTTTGCCGGTATACATTTGTTAATCGAGCAGCCGATCCGCGTCGGGGATTTCATCAAGCTGGAATCGGGCCAAGAGGGCTATGTCGAGGACATCAGTTGGCGAACGACTCGAATCCGGATGCCGTCAAACGATATGGTGATTCTGCCGAACAGCAAATTGACTCAATCGGTCCTCGTCAATTATCACTTGCCCGATCCGCGACGGGGCATTTCTATCGTCATCGGCGTTCCTTATGACGCCGACCCTGACATGATCGAGCGCGTGCTGCTGGAGGAAACCATGAGCACGATCGGGTGTGTACCGGGCCTGCTTGCAGAGCCGGCCCCATCTGTTCGTTTTATTCCCGGCGTTGGAGAATCCTCATTGAATTTCTCCGTCAACTGCCATGTCCGCGAGTTCAACGATCATGCCTTGGTACAGCACGAACTTCGAAAGCGGATGCTCAAACGATTGAAACGGGAAGGCATCGAGATACCATTGCCTCAACAAACCGTATACTTGCGACCCCAACTCCCCTCTGCATCGGCATAACAGAAAAATCAGCGGCGACCGAGACAAGTTGTCCCAACCGGGACAAGATGCCGCCAGTTTAGCGGTATTTCTCATGGATCTTTCTCGCAACGCCCCTTGATTGCCTTACCTTTTCTGCCGTAACTGCATGACGAGACCGGCCTCTTGCTTGCATATCGGACCCAGGCGGTGTCACTGGTTATGCACCTCCTGTGTGCGTCGTTCTGATAGTGGGACAACATCATATGAGTCATCATATTTTGGCGATGATCATGGCCGGCGGGAAAGGCGAACGTCTTATGCCGCTGACCGAACATCGAAGCAAACCGGCCGTTCCCTTTGCCGCTAAATACCGGATTGTCGATTTTGTTTTGAGCAACTTTCTGAACTCGAATATCCGTTCCCTGTATGTGCTGGTCCAGTATCGCTCGCAGTCGTTGATCGAACACTTGCGGCGAGCCTGGCGGATCGGAGAACGGCCGAATGAATTTGTGTCGGTGGTTCCCCCGCAAATGCGCACGAGAAGCGGATGGTATGAAGGGACGGCCGACGCGGTGTATCAAAATATGAATTTGTTGCGTGATTTTAAGCCGGACTTGGTCGCAGTCTTCGGCGCCGACCATATTTACCGTATGGACATCAATCAAATGGTGCAATTTCACGTGGAACACCATGCCGACATTACGGTCGCGGCCCGGCCCGTGCCGGTCCAGGCGGCTCAAGGATTCGGCATCATCGAAGTGGCCGATCACCAGGGAGCGCCGCGCATCGTCGGGTTTCAAGAAAAACCAAAGCAGCCGAAGCCGATGCCCGGAGATCCCGGTCAAGCCTTCTCCTCCATGGGAAATTATCTCTTCAATGCCTCCCTCTTACAGGACATCCTGGAGCATGATGCCAAGACGCCGGGCTCACATGACTTCGGCCGCGATATCTTGCCCCGCGCGATCGGAACTCATCGCACGCTCGCGTACAACTTCTGCCATAACCGTATTCCTGGGCTGAATCCCTATGAGGAGTCGAGCTATTGGCGGGATGTGGGCACACTGGAAGCGTACTGGCAAGCCAACATGGATATTCTCGGTGAGACGCCCGTGTTCGACCTGTGCAATACCCGTTGGCCGATTTTAACCGATCACTGCGATGCCCCGCCGTCAAGCCTCGTCCGCGCGCATGTCGATCATTCCGTCGTGGGCCAAGGCAGCCGCATTGTCGGGGCCGAGATCTCGCGGTCCGTGGTCGGCCGCGACATTACGATTGGACAGGGTGTCTCATTGGATGAATGCATTATTCTCGACGGCGCGGTTATCGGAGCGAAATCGCGACTTCGGCGTGTCATCGTGGATCGGTTTAACCATATCCCCGAAGGCACGTCCATCGGGTTCGATGTGGCGGCGGACCGTAAACGGTTTCACGTCGGCCGGTCCGGTCTAGTGGTGCTTCCGCAATGGCATACGATCGATCAGGCCTCACTGTACCGGCAGCCAACGCTCCATTAGCCCAGGAGATTTTCATGCCCGCACCGCCTGCTCGAGTGCCCGTCGCGACCTATCGTATGCAATTCAATCGGTCGTTCACCTTTCACGACGCGCGAACAATCGTTCCCTATCTGCATGCACTCGGCATTACGGACTGCTATGCCTCGTCCTACTTGAAGGCGACACCCGGCAGCCTGCACGGGTATGACATTGCCGACCCGAGGATGCTGAACCCGGAAATCGGCACGGAAGACGACTACCGAGATTTCGCCCGAACGCTCCGAGAACACCGGATGGGGCAAATCCTCGACGTCGTCCCCAATCATATGGGCATTTCGCAATCGTGCAATGCCTGGTGGCTGGACGTCTTGGAGAACGGGCCGAGCTCGCGGTATGCCTCGTTTTTCGACATCGACTGGCATCCCATCAAAGCCGAACTCAATAATAAAATTCTGTTGCCCATCCTCGGCGACCTGTACGGCGCGGTCCTGGAAAATCAAGAAATTGTCCTGTTCTATGAACACGGCGCCTTCTTCATTCGCTATTACGACTATCGGTTGCCGGTCTCGATCAAGTCGACGGTTCGTATTCTGTTCCATCGACTGGATGCGTTGATTCAGGAGGCCGGCGCGGCGCATGCCGATGTGCTGGAGTTGCAAAGCATCATCACGGCGCTCAATCATCTGCCGCCTCGCGAAGAAGACGATCCGGCCCGTCTGGAAGAACGGCACCGCGAGAAGGACATCATCAAAAAACGCCTGAGCCGGCTGTGGCACGACAGTCCGACCATTGCCGCCTTTCTCGAGGAAAATATCCGGCAGTTCAACGGCGTCAAGGATGATCCGCGCAGTTTCGATGCGCTCGATCGCCTGCTTAATGAGCAGGTGTATCGCCTGGCCTACTGGCGGGTGGCTGCCGAAGAAATCAACTACCGCCGATTTTTCGATATCAATGAATTAGCGGCGATTCGGATGGAGAATCCCGGCGTCTTCACTGAAGTGCATCAACTCATCTTTCGCCTGCTCAAAGAAGGTACGGTCACCGGACTGCGCATCGATCATGTCGACGGACTCTATGATCCCGGAGAATATTTACGGCGGCTGCAAGCCTGGGCGTCGGCCGAGTTGCCCCATGCCGAGGAATCGAGCCATCCACTCTATGTCGTGGTGGAAAAGATCTTGGGCAAAGGCGAACCGCTGTCCGAGACATGGCCGGTCCATGGCACCACAGGCTATGACTTTCTGAACCTTCTCAACGGGATCTTCGTGAATCCCGATCACGAACAGGCCTTGACCGACATCTATGCTAAATTCATCCGCCAACGTCTGTCGTTTGAAGATCTCGCCTACGAAAAAAAGAAGCTGATCATGAGCGTCTCGATGGCCAGTGAAATCAATACCCTGGGTCACTATTTAAATCGATTTTCAGAACGAGACCGACGCTCCCGCGATTTCACGCTCAACAGTTTGATTCACGCCATCCGCGAAATTATTGCGTGTTTTCCCGTCTACCGCACCTATGTCGGCTCCGATTCCGACTTCGTGTCCGAGCGGGACCGCGCCTTCCTTCGCCTCGCGGTCATGAAAGCCAAACGCCGCAATCCGGCTACGAACAGCCTCGTGTTCGATTTCGTCCTGAACATCCTGCTCAATAGAACCGAGGACCGTCTACGGCTGGACCGCGAAGAGCGTCTTGGATTCGTCATGAAGTTCCAGCAAACGACGAGCCCGGTCACAGCGAAAGGCATCGAGGATACGGCTCTCTATATTTACAATCGGCTCCTCTCACTCAATGAAGTCGGCGGAGAGCCCGACCGATTCGGGCTGCCCCTGTCCGCCTTTCATGAGCGGATGCTGGCGCGCCAGGCGCAATGGCCGGCGGCGCTGTCCGCGACGGCAACCCATGACACGAAACGCGGCGAAGATGTCCGCGCGCGGCTCAATGTGCTGTCTGAAATACCCGGCGCCTGGAAAGTGCATTTGTCCCGTTGGAGCCGGCTGAACAAGCGATACAAGATCGACGTGGACGGTCATTTGGCGCCCGACCGTAATGAAGAATATCTGCTGTATCAAACGCTCGTAGGCGCGTGGCCGTTAGAATCCATGGATGATGCCCAGTACCGTACGTTTGGCGAACGCATTCAGGTGTACATGGACAAGGCCTTGCGTGAAGCGAAACTGCATACGAGCTGGTTGAATCCCAACCAAGCGTACGATGCAGCGATGCACAAGTTTATCGAAGCGATTCTCGATCGCACACGTCCCAATCCCTTTCTCGACGATCTGCATATCTTTCACACCAAAGTGGCGGCCTACGGCGTGTATAACAGTCTCTCGCAGCTCGTGTGCAAAATTGCCGCGCCCGGTGTGCCGGACTTTTATCAAGGCACCGAAATCTGGGACTT
>DATEPO010000060.1:0-6424 GCA_035273145.1 Nitrospiraceae bacterium | reverse complement strand
TAAGAAGGGCGAATTTCTTCCGCAACGTGACCCGTTGACCGACGCCTATCGTCCGGGTGGCCGCGCGATCAATTATCGCAGTGAGCCGTTCGGCATCAACAATATGCACGTGCAGCACGAGTACTTCGGGTTCGAAGATGAATCGATGGGATACAGCTCCTATACCTTCGGCGATGCATCTCCGACGATCCCACGTTCCTACATGGGCGATCCCGCGAAGTTCCGTCTCGTACATGGCGGATCGGAAGTGTTCCACTCCCACCATCCCCATGGCGGCACGATTCGTTGGCCGCGGAGTCCGCGCGCGATCGATGAAATGCCGATGTGGCACGCCGCGAAGAACGGTCCGGTGAAGTATCCCGTAATCCGTGCGAAGACCGATCGCGTCGATGTTGAAGTGATCGGACCATCTGAAGCCTTGGACCTCGAAACGGAGTGCGGCTCAGGTCTCTGTCAGCAACTGTCCGGTGACTTCTTGTTCCACTGCCACGTGGCGCATCATTATGTGGCCGGCATGTGGGGTTACTGGCGCGTGTATAACACACTACAACAGGGTGAGACGCACAACGATGTGATGCCGGATCTGCGCGAATTGCCGGATCGAAAAGGGCGGATTAAAGGACCCGTGACTTCCGATCAGTTGGTCGGCAAGACGGTCGATTGGTTCGGCAAGATGTTCCAAATTGTGGACAAGGGCAAAAGCAATTGGAAATCCAATCCTGCCGTCGTGAATATCAAGGATTGGGTCGAGATGCAGCTTCCGACGCAGGGCAAGCCAGGACACAAGGACGATGAGAAGGGCCAGACAGTGTCCTATGATGCGACAGTGCTAGATTGGACGTGGAACGGCAATCGTGCCATGTCCGAGAAAGAAAGCACTATCGATAACCCCAAGTACAAATCCAAAACTCCGGGACAGCGACGAGCCATCTTTTTCGAGCCGGCGACCGGCAAGGTGTCATTTCCACATCTGACACCCCATTTCGGCAAGCGCGTCATGTTTTCGCCGGGGCACGTCGGTGCGCCTTGGCTGGAGCCGATTCACGTGGATGAGAATGGCGAGCGGACGGCTGAGAATGCAAAGCCGGGTGAAAATGGGCGCTGGAGTCTCTGCCCGGAGAACGCCGGACGGAAGTACTACAATATCCACTTCATCAAGCTGCCGATCACGATGGCGAAGAAGCAGGGAAATGAGCCACCTGTGGTCGACCCGAACGGCTTGATTTATGTGCTGCATGAAGAAGAGGCCTCTATCCGTGCCAATGACGATCTAAAATATCCGTTGGTATTTCGTGCCAACATCTATGATTGCATCGATTGGACGCTGACGAGCGAGTGGGATGACGACGATTACACGAACTTCCAGTCCTCCAAGATCAATATCCACCCGCATTTCTTGCAGTTCGATAACCAATCATCTGACGGCGTCATCACCGGCTTCTCTTATGAGCAGTCGGTCCGCCCATTCACCATGCTGGAAAAAAAGACCAAGAAGGGTCTTCCGGCTCCGATGAACACGGTGGTTACAAGTGAAACGAAGAAAGGTTCACGCACGATCCAACTCAAGAATGCGGCGCAGTTCCATCCGAACACCGAATTATTGATCGGTGCGGACAATGTGAAGGGCAACGAGATTCAGCGGATTAAAGAGATCAAGGGCAATACCATCACGCTTGTCAAGCCGTTGCGCTTCGATCACCCGAAGAACGACATCGTGACGGTGGAATTTGTACGCCAACGTCTCTGGGCCGATGCGGATGTCGGGACGGTGTTCTGGCATGACCACGCCTTTGGGGCCACGACATGGCCTCATGGCGGATTCGGCACATTGATTGTCGAGCCGGTTGGGTCGACCTATCATGATCCAAAGAGCGGCAAAGAGATTCGGAGCGGCCCTGTCGCCGATATCCGAACCTCCGAGCCGGTCGGCTATGGTGTCAATGGCAGCTTCCGTGAATTAATGGTGCAGGTGCACGATACCGTGCCGCACACCGTCAACATCGTGACGGCCGGCAATCCTCCCGGGCAGCCGATCGAGGTCGCCTTGGAAGCCGGCAAGACGGTGTCGTTCATGATGCCGGAAAAGTTGTATATGACGCCGATGCCGTTCCTGAACGGCGGCACGCACACAACGGGCAGTGGACTCAACTTCCGAGCCGAGCCGATTGCCCAGCGGTTAGCCGGTAACCCGGAGGCGTCGCAAATCTTTAACAGCGAAATTCACGGTGATCCTGATACGCCCCTGTTGCGGGCATATTTAGGCGATACCATGGTGTTCCGTCTGCTGCACACGCTCATGAATGAAACGATGACGTGGACACTGTCCGGTCATACGTTCTTGAGCGAGCGGTATGCGGGCGATGCGAATCGTAAGAATTCCATTCATATCGGCATTGCCGAACGGTATGACCTCGTCGTGCCGCAGGCCGGTGGAGCGCGACTCCAGCCCGGTGATTACATTCACTTCAACGGCCGCTCGTCCAAATTCTCAGAGGGCGGCTGGGGCATCGTCCGGGTCTACGACAAGGAGCAAGCAGATCTACAAAAACTGCCGGCGGGATATTCGGGGCGCAATGAGCTTCCCAAGGCGCAGCCGATCTGTCCGGAAGGCGCTCCCGTGAAGACCTTTAACGTCGTCGCTCAGGATTATCCGGGCATGAAATTCAATCCCAAGGCGCCGGAGACAATCGAAGTCGATTTCGAGCGGACGATTCAAATCGCGAATCCTGAGGCAAAGATCTATACCTTGGAAGAAGACGTGGCAAAGGTCGCGGGTGGGATGCAGCCCATGCCGCTTACATTAAGGGCCAATGTCGGCGATTGCATCAAGGTCAATTTGAAGAACAAGATGAAGAGTGGTCGGGCCTCGTTCTCGGCTATTTCGTTGACGTTCGACCCCAAGGATTCATTGGGAGCGAATGTCGGCAAGAACCCAGGCGATCAGACAATCGCCGCGGGGGAAAGCCGGACGTACACGTACTACGCGGATCCCTTCAATGGTGAAATTGCCTCGTTGGTGTGGGATTGGGGGAATGTCATGGTCAATCCACGAAACGGCCTGTTCGGCGCGATCGTGATTGGCCCGAAGGGGTCGAAGTATCGAGATCCCAAGACGGGGACCGATATTTCCAATAAGAATAGTTGGGTCGCCGATGTGATTATCGATCGATCGGTAGCGGGGAACGAGATGCGGTCGAACTATCGTGACGCCGCGCTCTTCTTCCAGGACGAAGATAACATCATCGGGACCAGCTTCATGCCGTACGTGCAGAACGTCGCGGGGTTGACCGGAATCAACTACCGATCCGAGCCGTACAAGTATCGTGAAGAAACCGGTTGCTCTTTGGGGAAAATGTTCCAGCCGTGTACAGCCGATAATCCGGAAGATCCGGTGACGCCCATTATCGAGGCACATGCCGGAGATCCGGTTCGGATTCACGAGTTCGGCGCGAACAATGAGCAGAACCAAATGTTCAGCGTCGAGAAGCACGAGTGGCCGATCGAACCGTTCATGCGGGGAGCTGATCAAATCAGCGTGGTTGAATTTGCCGGCTCCGAGACGATCGATGCCTTTATCCCATCGGCAGGAGGCGTCTATCGATTGGCTGGCGATTATGTGTACAGCAATCAGCGCTTGCCGTATTCGCAATCCGGACAGTGGGGCTATCTGCGTGTCCTCCCGACAGGCGATCAGCGGTTGCTGCCGTTGAGCGGCGCGGTCCCCGGAGCGAAGAAGGCGGATGCGGGGACACCATCGGACATCAAAGCGATCCCGATGGCTTCCAACTAGGTGCTGCACTGCCGAAGAGTCGAAGGGGGAGCCGTGAGGCTCCCCCTTTTTTTTGAGCCGTGAGCCCGGTAAGATGGAAGACTGCATGTTCTAAGGGCTCGGAGGTATCAATGCGAACGCTCATAATCGTTGTCGGCCTTGCAATCATGTGTGCCGCATCGCCTGTCTGGTCGTACGAGGAAATCACAGTGACCGATGGCGGCACCATTACCGGGAAAGTAACCTTGGTCGGAGGGAAGCCGACTCCCAAGGCATTCAACCTGGTCACCTTTCCTGATCCGGTTTATTGCGGTCGGATTTCAACCGGCACCGGCTGGCGGCTGTTGGAAGAATTTAATACGGCGGCTGATGGCGGCTTTAAAGATGTCGTGGTCTGGTTGGCGGAGGTTCCCAAGGGAAAACCGTTCAATTTTACGCCGCCACGAATCGAGGCCAAGGACTGTCGGTTTTTACCCTTTGTGGCCACCGTCAAGAATCATCAGAATGTCGTCGTCGTCAATATGGATCCGGTGATGCATGACATTCAGGCATATGAAACCTCGCAATTGGGGCCGCGGGTCCTCTTCAATACGCCGCTCCCCATGAATGCCTATCATAAACGCGAGGTAGGCGCACATTCTCACGAGCATTTGGCTGGTGAGCCGATGACGGAACCTGTCAATCTCACGAAAGGGAGGCGGATCTTCGTCATGCAGTGCGGCTTCCATGCCTACATGGTAAGTTGGGGGATGGCTGTGGAAAATCCGTATCACGCGATTACCAATCAGGATGGCGCCTTCAGCATTTCGGATGTGCCCCCGGGAGACTATGTGTTGATGGCCTGGCATCCCGAGACCGGGCCCATGCTCGAACAAAAAGTGACGGTGCGGCCCAAAGAATCGGTCACGGCGGATTTTGAGTTCAAAGCTCCAACCGGTCGGCGAAGCGCGCATGAGATGGTCGAAAATCCGCATTATGGAATCGAGTCACTGGGTAAGCCATTGGCGATCCTACCCACGTTGAAGCAGCAAACACCGTAAAAGCAGGAGGAGGATGCTGAAAAAGGCCCCCAGCTTTGTTCTTACTCGCTCAACGCCTCAACGTACCGCAGAGAGTACGTCGGCATTTCGCTCGCTGCGACCGCGCTGGAGAACCTTTTTGAGCATCCTCAATTAATCTTATATTGGACCTCTCGCTGAAGCAAACGACAGACAAGAGCAAAGTCTTCAATAGCCTGTTATGAGGGCATGGTGAGCACATCGTTGCGTTGGCACATTGCCATGAGTGTAGTGGCCTTTGTATGGTTCTCATTTTTTACCACCGCCGCAGAGGCGTACGACGTCGTGGATGTCGACAATGGCGGCACGATCACGGGCGTGGTCACGTTGCAGGGAGCAATTCCGACGCCGAAGGCGTTTAATCTTGTCACATTTCCAGACCCGGAATATTGTGGACGCATTTCGAACGGGCACGGATGGAGATTGCTCTATGACTTTCAAGTCGATGAGCACAGCGGACTCTATGGCCTCAAGGATGTCGTCGTGTTTTTGGAGGGCATCGACGCCGGCAAACCATTCGATCTCTCTGTCCCGCGGGTGGAAGCCAAGGATTGCCAGTTCGCGCCGTTTGTGACCGTCGTGCGCGACCGGCACGCCGTCGAGGTTGTCAATATGGACCCCGTGATGCATGACATCCAAGCGTATGAGACCTCACGGCAGTTAGGGGCCCGGGTCCTGTTTAATTCGCCGTTGCCGTTCAACACTCATCATCAGCGGGGCGATCTTCACGCTCAGCATGGACATCAACCGGGACGGTCCATGTTGGAAAAAATCCAGCTCAGCAAAGGCCGCCGTTTCTTTGTCATGCAATGCGGCTTCCATGCCTACATGGAAAGCTGGGCATTGGCGGTGACGAACCCGTACTACGAGATCACGGATAAGACCGGCGCCTATGCCATCGATCATATTCCACCCGGCACCTATCGCTTGATTGCATGGCATCCTTCTATCGGGACGCTGGAAGAACGACCGGTCACGGTGGAGGCGAAGGGACTGAGCCGTGTCAATCTCTCTCTGCCGGCGCCGATTGGACGGCGAACGGCCTACGAGGTCATGGAACCGGCGCGTTTTGGCCAAGAATCGCTGGGTCGGCCGATCAACATCGATCCCTTTGTTGAGCGTCAGCGCTAATTACGTGAATCCATCAATTACATTGTGATACATGCTCTAGGTCCGTCTCGGCTCCGGCTTTGTTCTTCTCTTGCACTTGCCTCTGGCAATACCGGTTTCAGCGCCCTCCTCATCGTCCTCCTCTTCATGGGCAATGCGGGCATGCTTTCTACGGCTGCATCATTCGATCAACAGCTTCGGGAAGCGAGGCAGGCTTTCGACTACAAGCAGTATGATCAAGTCCTTACCATAGTAGCGCCACTCCTCACAGAGCCGACCGTCTCGGTCGAGGCTCGTCGTTTGAAAATCAAAAGTTTGATTCGCCTCAATCGGCCTACCGATGCACTGAGCGAATACGACCATCTATTTGAACAAGTGAAGCAAGATGAACGATCGCTGCTGCGCGAACTGGCAATTGCATTCATTACGCCCATGCTGAAGGACATGCGAGAGCAGATGCGGGGAGCTGCCTATACGGCCTTGAAGG
>DATEPO010000059.1:0-3202 GCA_035273145.1 Nitrospiraceae bacterium | reverse complement strand
ACGGTTTTTATGACGGTATGGGGTACCGGTCGCTAACCGATCTAAAAGCAAAGGCTTGTGGCAGATATCTGCATTCTGAAAAAGTGTAAATATTCTTGACAGTGGTTGCAGGACAGAAACTGCTGGTTCCTGGGATTGGGGCTCTAATAATCGGCACCCGCTACCTCTTGCGCGCGCGAGTCTCTGTCAACTAACTTGTGCAAGACCTTGCTAGAGAGACTCCCATTTCGGCGATTACGGGAGCTGAAGGACCAACCAGAACCGGATTACCATGCGCATTCTCTTGCTCGGGGCGAATGGCCAAGTCGGGTCAGAATTGCAGCGCGTATTGCGTCACCATGAGATTCTGGCCGCTACCCGGCCGCTCTTCGATATCACCGATCCGTCAATCGAAGACAAAATTGTCCAGTGGAACCCGCAAGTAGTGCTCCACAGTGCCGCCTTCACAAAGGTGGACGATGCCGAAACGAATCCCGATCTGGCATTCGACATCAATGTCACGGGAACCATGTGGGTGGCCAGAGGAGCGGCAAAAGCACGGGCCCGACTCGTGTATCTCTCTACGGATTACGTGTTCGATGGCAAAAAACAGGACCCGTATACAGAGTCCGATGCCGTCAATCCTCTCAACACGTATGGCCGCTCAAAATTATTAGGAGAGCAGGAGGCACTGGCTGCATGCCCGCGGACACTTATTGTTCGGACTTCGTGGGTGTATGGAATGCACGGCCACAACTTCGTCAAGACTATTCTCAAACTCAGCGCACAATCGTCTGAGTTGAGAGTGGTGAGCGATCAGCGAGGAAGTCCAACCTATGCCTATGACCTCGCAGTGGTCATTGGGAGTTTAATCGACCGAGGTGTGAACGGAGTGATTCACGCGGGGGGAGAAGGAATATGCTCATGGTATGAGCTGGCCTGCACGATCGTGCAATTAGTGCAACATTCCTGTCGTGTGCTTCCGATTACATCCCACGAATCAGGACGGCCGGCGGCCCGGCCTCCATTTTCAGCCTTGTCGCCATCGCGACTTCACCGTTATGACCTACACCTACCTCCTTGGCAGGATGGGTTGCGAAGATTTGTTGCAGAATATCTTGCCGCTCAGCCGGATTCACCGCATCGACCTACATCCCCGGCTTGACGAAATCGTCAACGCACTAAAAGCAAAAGCCTTAGGCCATGTGATTGCGTCAAGACGTAGGCAGTAAGGTTATGAAGATGAAATCGTTAACATCTTATTAGTGACGGTGATGCGGACCAGCCGTCGCAGTCACTATTGCGGTTCCGCTGATTCGCATCTATTGCTGTCCATTCATTATGTCGGCATCAGGTATACTAATAAGCATTTCGGAGGTGACCATGGGTGTTGCGATGCTCCGTTTGCGCTTGGCAGGTACCGGGGACGAAGAACTCCTCCTCAATCGGCCGGAACTCACAATCGGCCGGGCGCTGGACAACGATCTCATCCTCAACGATGCCGCCGTGTCGCTGCATCATGCACGCATTGCGAAGATACAAGCGCTCTTTTACATCGAAGATCTTGGCAGCACGAACAGCACATTCGTCAACGAACGGCCCACTGATGAACAACCACTGACGCCTGGGGATCAGATTCGCATTGGCGATCAAGTGCTGATCTTCGAACAAACCGCAGCCGACACGACAGACGCGCTTCCAGAACCGCTCGATGAAACGGTCGTGCTTACGACCCGCCAACCTGCCATCGGCCCGAAGGTCACGCTCCTGGTCGTCGATGGCCGTACGGACCAAACCCAGTATCAACTTTCAGCCCCGGTTGCCGTTATCGGAAGCGACGCCCATGCGACGGTCAAACTGAGAGGATGGTTTGCTCCACGCGTAGCCGCACAATTCAATCGACATCCCAGCGGGTATGCTATTCAGCCAGGCCCCGATCAGAAAGAATTACGGGTGAATGGTCAATCCGTCGATACGTCAGTCCTCTTGAAGGATGGCGATGTCATTGAAGTGGCCGGCGTGAAACTCTCCTTTTACGTGCAAGCGCAGGAGCAACCCTCCCTATTAGGGCTTTAAATGTCGGCCTACCGTTCTCGTTCTGACCTCTGATCTAACATCCCTCTTTCGCTGTTCTATCCCTGACGTCCACTCTCGTACAGGCGATACACTGGCTATCCAATGGACCATTGTCCACTGCCTCACTGCACATCACCATGGAAGGTTTCTGCCGTTTCTGAGTGAACGCCGGCAGCCGACCCTACTTGACGGGCAGCATGAGATAAAACGTCACGGGAATGACGATGGCAGCGACCCATGTCATCATTTTGATGTGAAAGGTATCGTTAATACCGTAGATAAGGATGGCGGCGATCGCCGCATAGTAAATAAACGCGTTCCCCCTTGAGTAGCCGTGTGACTCTTCAGCCCACGCAATAGTCGGCATGATCCAGACGAGCGGTCCCCAGAGAGCAGCGACAAGGCGGTTCATAACATCCTCCCTTTGTTAGGAATGGAAGTGTGAGATGACGTGCCATGGGCGTAAAGCATAGCGGGAACTATTCTCGTAATGAGCATGGCATCACGAGAACGGATGTACTGGAAGTAAAAGACGGTGGAAGAGAACTGAACTACCCCGGGTCAGCCATGGCTTACCCTCCAGAGGGAAGCGATCAGGAAGCCAGATTGAGCATGAACCCGTCGGCAGAAGAAGTCAATAACGACGATGCCAATCAAAGACCCGGCATGATTCAATGCCATTCAGCATCGGGTCAACTCATTGCTTGACGGCCGGACGGCCATCAGCTTTTTCACGGCAGCATTGAGCAATAGAAATGGTTTGATAATTTGGTGAGCCGGCTGGGACTCGAGCCTAGGGCCATCGCCTTAAAAGCACTACCGAAGATCAGCAAGAGCAATAGCTTAATGCATTTGCCTGTCTAATAGCCTACATCTATTTTCAACAAGTTACAGCAACGTGTCCTTTATAGGACAGCCATAGCTTATCAGTACCGACCCGCTGATTAAGAGTTGTGACGATACCTTACCTAGCGACACTCAAGAGAAGCTATCAGAAGGAAAAGAGGCACTTTTAGGGGGAAGAATGCTCTCGATGGATCATAGCCACTCAGGCTGTTCTGTAGCAGCATGGTAGCAGATACTTGTTTCCTTGATTCAAAACTTAATCTACATCCTTCACCGCAATATGAGGCTCTTGACCCATACC
>DATEPO010000058.1:0-14026 GCA_035273145.1 Nitrospiraceae bacterium | reverse complement strand
AGGGCATGTTCAGCAGGTGCCCCTACAAATCCCAGGTACCGCCCGCCTTAAACGCATACGACATAATCGTGCTTTTTTTGTCCGGGTCTTTTTCCAATTTGAGGGCTTTCGCGTAGAGCTCCACGGCAGTCTCCGGTTTGTTTCGTTCCGCATAGATCCGTGCGAGGCCAAAGTGTGCTTGCGCGTCTTCGGGATTTCCCTTCAGTGCTCGATTGAAGCGCTCCATGGCTTCTTGTTTGTTGCCGCCGTCGAACAAAATCCATCCCAGCGCTGTGTCCGCCGGTGAGAAATTGGGATCCGCATCCAATGCGGACCGATAGGCTTTAATCGCGAGATCCACCCGATTTTTTTGGTGATACAAATCGCCAATAGCAAAGTGGACCTCGGCATCCTTTTCGTTCAGTTTGAGCGCTTCTTTATATTCCAAGATCGCCGCTTCCACCTTGCCTTGCTCCGCGAGAGCGGCCCCAAGATTGGCGTGAGCCAGCGGATCATTCGGATTCAGTTTGATGACTTCGCGATATTGCGGAATGGCCATCTCATACTGGCCTTGCTGCTGGTAGGCCACGCCTAGATTGGTACGAGCCGCCGTGAAGGTTGGATCCAATTTCACGGCTTCCCGATATTCCTTGATGGCCATGTCCATACGGTCGGCGCGTTCATGAATTTGTGCGAGGAAGTAATGCGGCTGTGGCGCGAGCGGATCAAGCCGAATCGTCTCCTTATACCGCGCGACGGATTGTTCGGACTGACCGGATTGCGCTAGAAAAAGTCCAGCGATGAAATGAATCGAGGCCACCTCCGGGTATTCCTTAAGTAGCATGTCGACCCAGCCTTTAATGACTTCGATATCCGCCGGTTCTTGTAGGGCCCGCGCAGCCGTTTGCCAGGCTGCGCCATATTCACCGTTGATGAGTTGAACGACATTAAGCGCAAAGTACGGCCGAGGATCGCGGTTTAGACCGGCCGCGCACACCCATGCTTCGGCCGTGGCCGCCACGGTCGTCCATTCCCCTCGAACCAGCGCGTCTTCAATCTTCTTTGCGTAGTCGATCATCAGGTCCACCATTGATAATACTCGTTTTTATGCGTCAGTATAACATGGGCATTTCGAGCCTTCTCTTCGTTCTTGGCGCACAGTAAAGGCGTGGCGTAACGGGCGGCTCCGAATGGCCGTCCACAAGGCCGCAGGTGAAGTGAGCACCGCAGGCATACCCTCTGAGGTACGTTGAGGATGCTGACAAACCGAGAACGCCATTGGCGGTCATTTTCAGCCGCCCTATCGAGTGAGGGTGTCTTCTTCGCTCGGCGGCGTTGCAGCCATCTTCTCTCCCAGAAAGGGATAGCGCTCTGCCATCTTTTGTTTCATCTGCCACGCAATGGTGCGATACGACCAGTGCCCTTTAACGCCCGATCGCAGACGCGCGATGTATTCCGCCTCGGCGTAGTCCATCTTAAAGAGGCATCGAACCTTGAATCCGAATGGAATGGCATAGAGCGCGGACTCCTGATCGGATTTCCGAAGCATCTCAATGTCCATTTTTACCGCATCCATCGCAGCTCGATAATCCTGAGCCAGACCGGCTTCCATCAATGCCGGTGGGAGATCGTAGCCGTGTGCGGTTGTAAAATTTTGTTGGACTTGCTGGCAGCGTCGGTGGCGATGCAGGTCCCGCCAGCCCCCGATGTCCATCAGAATATCAAAGATAAATCCGTAACCGCTCCTGAATTCCTTGATCAATTCATCGTACGGCCCTCGTGTGCGGAGCGCGACGTCAATGAGATCCTGCTTCTGTTTGTCTGTCCAGTCCTGCACGACACGCAGGATGGCTCGATACGGCGCGTGGCTCGCGCGATAGAGTAAGGTCGCCGCGAGCTCATCGACGGGATGATGCGGCTCGATCAAATCGACGGCCGGCACAGGTATGGCGGTCGCGGCCGGCACATCCAGCCCCGCCGCTTTGAGAGGATCGCGCGCGAACCGTGCCAACTCCGTATAGACGTCGGCTTGATAGGTGCTTGGTTTGGCATAACGCGCGAGCGTCGGGGCTAATGGCTCGGCGAGCCCTGCCTTCTGTCCGGAGAGTTCGCCCCACAGATTTACCGGCTGCCGGCTGCAGACCTCTTTGAGTTCTTCTCCGATGAGGCGCAGTTCCGGCAACGCTGACGACAGGAGCCGAGTAATCTGTTTCTCCAAGGTTCGAATGCTGACGACTTGGCCAACATTGGTCCTGACTGAGAGCGGGAGCAGATAGCGTGTCACGTCGAAGGTGCGGGCGGCAATGGTCCGATCGTACTCGCCGGTCTTCATGCTGTCCGGCCGAGGCGTACGCTCAGATAGGAAAGCCTTCAAGGGATCGTGGAGTAACTGATAGGCATTGAACAGGCTCCCCAGTATGCCGCGATACGAGCCTTCCGTTTCAGTGCCATGGATCGCGTCGGGAACATAGCAACCACTGGGACCGAAGTTCTGATACCGGCTGGATTTAGCCTGTCCGTCCCATAGTGGTTCATCCTCGAGTCGGACCGCGGCTAGCTCGGAGATGTGTTCGAAACAGATCATGACATGCCCCAAGTCTGCAATGGAGCCATGCCCATACGCAAAATAGAACTGCTCCCAAAATTTTTCAGAAGAATGAGAATGGACCCAGCGAATGCTGTCTTCGACCGAATCCGGCGAACGGCTATAGCGAGCGAGCGCATAGGCCGACTTCTCCGGCGGCATCGGAGCCACGGCAATCACTCGACGATGGGGGCCATCCTGCATCATGCTATCCTTCTGTGACTACGCTTCGTCCCTCATCTTTGGCCGAGGCGCACTATACCGCCGCCGTCCCACGTCCGCAAGCGTCTCCTCCATCTATGGCTATGGTTTCGTTGACTTGCCCAACCCTCGCGGTTATAGTCCTTCCTCTTACGCTCAGACCATCACGTGGCTCGCTCTATGATTCACAGCATCAAAGGCGTGAAAGATATTTTGCCGGACGAAATTGTGCGATGGCAGACCATCGAGGCCGCGGCTCGTCGTCTCTCCGGCTTATACGGCTTCCGGGAGATTCGTGTACCTATTTTTGAATTCACCGAGCTGTTTGCGAGAAGCATCGGGGCGAGCACGGATATTGTCGAAAAGGAAATGTATACCTTTGCGGATCGTGATGGAAAATTGCTCACGCTTCGACCTGAAGGAACCGCAGGCGTCGTACGCGCGTACGTCGAGCATAATCTGAGCGCCTCGCCCATCTTACAAAAATACTTCTACCTTGGACCTATGTTTCGTCATGAACGGCCACAGGCCGGACGCCTCCGACAATTCCACCAGTTCGGTGTCGAATCCTTCGGCAACGCCAGTCCCCTCGCTGATGTGGACGTCGTCTCTCTGCTCTGGCGGTTTCTGACTGATTTGCAATTACCTGGTTTGACATTGGAGCTGAACAGTCTCGGGGATCAGGCCGACCGGGCTGCCTATAAGGCCGTCCTCGTCGACTTTCTTCAGCATCGGAAGGACCGCCTGTGTCAGAATTGTCAGCGGCGGATGGAGACGAACCCACTGCGTGTGCTGGATTGCAAGATTCCCGAATGCAGGGCGGCCACTGAAGCGGCTCCAAAGATCACGGACTCGCTTTCGACGAATTCACTTGCGCACTTCGATCAGGTCCGAGCCGGTCTGAATGAACTCGGCATTCCTTACGTGATCAATCCTCGGCTCGTCCGTGGCCTGGACTACTATACACTTACGACATTCGAGGTGACCTCCCATCACTTAGGCGCGCAGAATGCTGTCGGCGCCGGCGGCCGGTATGACGGTCTCGTGGAGACGTTAGGCGGTCCTAAAACGCCGGCTATCGGATTTGCCGTCGGACTTGAGCGGGTTTCGCTCATGCTTCCTGACTCGATGGCTCTCGCTGTCCCCAAGCTCGTCGCCGTGGCCGCGTTTGGTTCGCAAGGATCGTCCTTCGGCCTTCGTGTGTTACACCAACTCCGTTCGCTCGGAGTACCGGCCGACACGGATTCTCGTGCCACCTCCTTAAAGGCGCACTTGCGTCAGGCAGATCGCATGGGAGCTTCCTACGTCGTGATGATCGGGGACGATGAAGTCGTCAAAGGCTACGCGCTCGTGCGAAATATGACCACAAAAGAGCAAGAAGAAGTACCTCTTTCTACTGTGGCTCGCCACCTAGCTGACCGCCTCCAAATAACGCAAGAGTTTTGACCGATTTTGCAGTTGACATCAGAGGCTATAAAGAGTAATTTTTCCTGGACAATCAATAAGTAATGCGGTTCGAGCTGTCTTGATTGACCTGTTGATAGCTATGCAGAAAAAGAAGCTCGGGATCCTGTTATCTACCCCGCCCTCTCACCCGAATCTGTCGACGGTCACACGTCTCTGTGAGGAAGGGCTTCGCTCGGATGTCGACGTGTATCTCTATCTGATCGATGAGGGGGTCAAGAGCCTTACCGACCATCAGTTACTCGGTCTTGCAAAAACCGGAGCCAAGCTGTTTGCATGCGCGTACGGATGCCAGCAGCAGGGGGTTCCGACAGGCGATCTCGATCCTAATATTCAGTTGTGCGGTCTTGTCGTCCTGTCGAACATCATTAACGGGTGCGACCGATTTGTCGCATTCAACTAGGGGAGACCTGTGCCTCCGAGCATTGTCGTCGTCATTCAGGAAGATCCCCGCAAATCAGGACGAGCCGTTGAGGCGCTTCGGATTGCACTGGGGCTCGGAACAGGAGACAACCCGATGACCGTCGTGCTCCTCGATCATGCGCCGCTTCTGCTCTCTACCGATACGGACGACATTATCGATGTTGAAATTTTGGAAAAACACCTGCCGGTGTTCAAGGAGTTCAAGGTCCCATTCCTACTCCAACAAAGCAGCCGGTCTCGATTTTCTCTCGATACGGATTTTGAAATTCGCGAGGCCGCTGAAGCCGATATTGCAACCACCATCGCGATCGCCGATCGTACTCTCGTGTTTTGATTGAAGACGTGATTGCTTGCGAAAAATTCTCTATCTAGTAAAAAATCCCCTGTCTGCTCATGCGGAATTTTTAGTGTCCGATCGGGCATCGGATAGGGAGGTTTCAATCGTGCTTCTTCAGGATGGCGTGACCCGTACCGACCTGACGGCACCCCATGTCTATGCCTTATCCGATGATGTAGCGACGCGTCACGTACCGCCCCTCTATCCGGCAATTTCATACGCCGATATCCTCCGCATGATATTCGAAGCCGATGCTGTCATTGCACTATGAACACCGTCTTCTTCCGATAGATGACTATGTGGTGGCTCCTTCAGAATAGGAGGAGGAAGAGTAAGGCATGTGGAAACTGGTGATAGCTTCTAAGCCCGCATCGATACAAGCGTTCGTCAGGTTTTAGGAATCATCGTTTCTGTGTTGATGGTGTGGATGAGTCGTGTATGGGCGTGGAACATCTGTGCATGAAGTGCCGTTAAGCCTCAGGGGCGGACTAGAGAAAACAGCAAAAGCTGAGTCTTGATGGAGCAGTTCCACCGTAATGCATTGAAAACCAGATGGTTTATCAACAGATGTTCATAAGCCTGTGTATAACTGGAGGGCTTGTAGATGAAAGTCGAGTCTGTTTGGGAAGAAGCGCTGGCGCACATCGAAGCGAGAGTTCCCAGACATGTCTTCGATACATGGTTTATTCCTTTGAGTTTCAATGGAATAGATGATTCATCTGTACGGCTTGAAGTCCCGAATAAATTTTTTGGGGAATGGTTGACCGAGCATTATGGTGATCTGATGTCGGAAGCGCTTGCGATGGCGACTAGACGAGAAACGCAAGATATTGCTGTGATCTTTGTCGCCGGCGAAAAGTCCGACGAGAAATCTCCGGAGAAATCCGCTTCCACTGCGATGCAGCCCGGGCTGCGAAGCTCAGCGACGTCCAGACCCCGCAAGGTGCTTCATCTTAACCCCAAATATTCCTTCGGGAGTTTCGTGGTCGGCGCCAGTAATCAATTTGCCCATGCCGCATGCCGTGCCGTCGCCGATGCGCCGGCGAAAGCCTATAACCCCTTATTTATTTATGGCGGCGTGGGCCTTGGCAAGACGCACCTCTTAAACGCGATCGGCAATCATCTCGCCGAACGCTCCGATATGCGCATTGCCTATGTGACGACTGAACAGTTTACCAATGAGGTCATCAATTCGATCCGGTATGACAAGATGATCGACTTGCGGAAGCGCTACCGGAATATCGATATGCTGCTGGTCGATGACGTACAGTTCTTAGCCGGAAAAGAACGTACCCAGGAAGAGTTCTTCCATACCTTCAATGCGCTGTACGAGGCGCAAAAGCAAATTGTCCTATCGAGCGATCGTTTTCCAAAAGAAATGCCGGATATGGAAGAGCGCTTGCGCTCGCGCTTCGAGTGGGGCCTTATTGCCGATCTTCAATCCCCCGACGTCGAAACGCGGATCGCGATCCTTCGCAAGAAGTCGGATGACGAAGGCATTGCGCTGCCCGAAGAAGTCATCCAGTTTCTGGCGGCGACCATGAAAAGCAATATCCGCGAGCTGGAAGGCTCCTTGGTTCGGCTGGGTGCCTACTCCTCGCTCACGGGCCAGCCCATCACCCTGGAGATGGCGAAAAACGTTCTCCGTGACATCATTGGGGAGAAGAAGAAGGTCATTACTATGGACGATATTGAAGAAGCCGTGGCTGAGCGCTTTCATGTCAAAATTTCGGAGATGAAGTCTCGGCGGCGCAGCAAGACGATCGTCCATCCCCGACAGATCGCCATGTATCTGTGCCGCGAACTGACGAATTCATCGTTTCCTGAGATCGGCCGGCATTTTGGCGGGAAAGATCATACGACGATCATTCATGCATGTAAGCAGATTGCAAAAGCGAAAGACGCCGATCTCTCGCTGCGATCGACTTTGGAAAGCCTCAAGGACCACATCACGAAAGGCTGATGGGGCGGGTTGCGTAGATCGACGCTGTCCGACAGGTTCAGGTTCGTCGTGAAAAGCGCTTGGGACGATTGTACGGTGGGACGGTGACAATAAGGGGGAGAACCTCATGAAGTTACGAATCTCGCGGGACGAACTCTTAACCGGCTTGCAACGGGTGCAAGGCGTGGTGGAGAAGCGGAATACCATGCCGATCCTGTCCAACATCCTCCTTGAGGCCAAGGCGGACGGTGTCGATATCCTCGCTACAGATTTGGAGATCGGGATGCGAGGTCTGTACAAGGCGACGGTGGAAGAGCCGGGTTCCGTGACCCTGTCCGCACGGAAGTTGTATGAAATTCTCAAGGAACTGCGTGACTGCGAAATTGAACTCACGGTGAGTGAAAACAAGTGGACGACGATTCAGGCCGGCAAGAGCACATTCAAGATCGTAGGACTGCCCAGCAGCGAATATCCCCAGATGCCGGCGATCGATCGTGAGAGTCTCACGCCGTTGGCCGGTGTCGGTTTAAACGACCTGATCCGCAAGACGCTCTTTGCCGTCGGCGATAACGATGCGCGCTATATTCTCAACGGACTGCTGGTGTCGCTCACTGCTTCAGATAAAAAGGCGACCTTGCGATTGGTCGGCACTGACGGGCACCGGCTGGCGGTGGCCGAACAGGACATCAGCGCGTCGCTCGCGAAGGATGCGCCGAAAGAGATGAAAGCCATCATTCCCAAAAAGGCCGCGCAAGAAATGCGTCGCTTGCTTGAAGAGGGCGGAGACGGCGAGCCGTTAATCGGGTTCACGAAAAATCTCATGATTTTCCGCAAGAGCGGCTTGCTGTTGACGTCACGTCTCATGGAAGGGAATTATCCCAACTATCAGCAAGTGGTCCCGAAGGACACGAACAAGCAAGTGACGTTGGACAAAGTCGAATTTGAAGGCGCGCTCCGGCGGGTGGCCGTGCTTTCACGGGATAAAACCAATGCTGTGAAAGTCACTTTGGCAGCCGATCACGTCACGCTCTTCTCCAGTAATCCCGATTTTGGGGAAGCGACGGAAGAACTGCCGGCGAAGAACACCGGAAGCGAGGTCACGACAGGGTTCAATGCGCGCTATTTGCTCGACGTGCTCAGCGTCGTCGATGGTGAATCGGTCTCGTTGCAGATGGAAACGCCGTTGAGCCCGTGCTTGCTCAAAGAGGAATCGAGGAGTGGGTTTACCTGCGTAGTCATGCCCATCAAGGTCTAGGGAATGCTCAAGAAGGTGATTTCGACTTGGCGAGAACGAAGCCGGGCGCCTTTTTCAGCATGCTCGTTACCTTTGACGTCATGATGGCTCTCAGCCAAGAGTTAATTGCTTAACCCTGAAGGCTGGTCGCTGAGGGCTAATAGCTCATCATCAACTTAGGAGACGAATGGCGACGAAAGATGTGAAAGACGTGCCGAACGCTGATCCAGCGAAGAAAGCCCAATCGGACAGCTACAGTGCCGACCAGATTAAAGTGCTTGAGGGCTTGGATGCCGTCCGTAAGCGTCCGGCCATGTACATCGGGAGCACTGGCATCGAAGGGCTCCACCACCTCGTGTACGAGGTCGTTGACAACAGCGTCGACGAGCACATGGCCGGGTACGGCGAGACCATCGAGGTCACGCTGCAGATTGACGGCAGCGTCATCGTCATCGACAACGGCCGAGGCATTCCGACCGGCATGCATTCCACTCAAAAGAAATCCGCCGCCGAGGTGGCCTTGACGGTCTTGCACGCCGGCGGAAAATTCGAACAGGGCGCGTACACCGTATCCGGCGGTCTTCATGGGGTGGGCATCTCGGTCGTGAACGCGCTCTCAGAATGGCTGGAGTTGGAGATCTGGCAAGACGGTCAGGTCTTCGAACAGAAGTATGAGCGGGGGAAACCCTTAGCTCCGCTTGCCATGACGGGGAAAACCAAGAAGCGCGGAACCAAGGTCACCTTCAAGCCGGACCATCAGATTTTCGAAACGCTGGAGTTCAGCTTCGATACGCTCGCACAGCGCCTCCGGGAACTGGCGTTTCTCAACAAGGGATTGGCAATCACCCTCAAAGACGAGGCCAAAGAAAAAGAGCAAGTGTTCCGCTACAAGGGCGGCATCGTCTCCTTTGTCGAACACCTCAACGAAGCCAAGACGCCGCTGCACAAGCCGATCTTTGTCGAGATCGAAAAGAGCGACATGATTCTGGAAGTGGCACTGCAGTACAACGACGGCTATGCCGAAAATCTGTTTTCCTTCGCGAACAACATCAATACGCGTGAAGGCGGCACGCATCTCGTCGGGTTCAAGGCCGCGCTCACCAGGACCATCAACAACTACGCCAACGCCAACGATCTGCTCAAGAAAGACACGGAGTCGCTGACCGGCGACGATGTCCGTGAAGGATTGACCGGCGTCGTCAGCGTGAAGCTGCGCAATCCGCAATTCGAAGGGCAGACGAAGGCCAAGCTGGGCAACAGCGAGGTTAAAGGGATTGTCGAGGCGGCGGTCAACGAAGCGCTCGGCAATTACTTCGAAGAAAATCCGACGATCGCACGTAAGATCATCGGCAAGGCCTTGGATGCGGCCCGTGCGCGCGAAGCGGCCCGCAAGGCCAAAGAACTGATTCGGCGCAAGAGCGCGTTGGATGGCAGTTCGCTGCCCGGCAAGCTCGCCGACTGTTCCGAGAAAGACCCGGCGCATAGCGAAATCTTCATCGTCGAGGGTGATTCGGCCGGAGGCTCCGCCAAGCAGGGACGCAACCGGAAGTTTCAAGCGATCCTGCCGATCAAGGGAAAGATTCTCAATGTAGAACGAGCCCGCTTCGATAAAATGTTGTCGAGCGAGGAGATTCGCGTGTTGATCGTCGCCATGGGGACCGGCATCGGGCGCAAGCGCGAGGATGCCGCGCCGGGGAAGGACGATAAGGAATCGTTCGACATCGCCAAGGCTCGCTATCACAAGATCATCCTCATGACGGACGCCGATGTGGACGGCAGCCACATCCGGACGTTGCTGCTGACGTTCTTCTACCGCCAAATGCATGAATTGATCGATAAAGGGTACATCTACATCGCGCAGCCCCCGCTGTTTAAAGTGAAGAAGGGCAAGACCGAGCGGTACCTGAAAGATGAAGCCGCGCTGAACGAGTACCTCTCGGATCTCGCCGTCGAGGATGTGCAGGTGTACCTTGAAAGTGCCCAGGATTTCGTCACCGGCCGGCGCCTGTTGCCGATCCTCAAAAAGCTGATCGGCTTCGAAAATTTGTTGGCGAAATTTAGAAAGAAGCAGCATGAGACGGGCATTCTGCGCGCCTTCCTGGATGAGCCTACGTTGGATCGCGATCTGCTGAAGAACGCCGCCGGGCTGAAAAGAGTGATCGCGAGCGCGAAAAAAGCGCTGATGTCGGCTTATCCGAAATCCGAGATCACGATCGAGACGGCGGTGGAGGAAGAGCATCAGTCGCAAAAAATTATTTGCCGCGTGCCCATTAGCGGCATGATTCACAGCGTGGAGATCACCCACGATATGGTCGGCTCGGCGGACTTTCGAGAACTGCAGCGTCTGGCGCCCTCGGCCATTGGGCTCGGCCGGCCGCCGTACAGGATGAAAGTGGGCGACGAGGAGACCGGGTATCAGGGGACTGCCGAGCTGGTCCGGGCGATTTTGGAGGCTGGGAAAAAGGGGCTGGGCCTGCAACGGTACAAAGGTCTCGGTGAAATGAATCCCGAGCAACTCTGGCAAACGACCATGAATCCCGAAACGCGAACGCTGCTACAAGTGAAGCTCGAAGACATCGCCGGCGTCGAAGATATTTTCTCGACGCTCATGGGAGACGAGGTCGAACCGCGCCGGAACTTCATTCAGGCGCATGCGCTGGAGGTACGAAACTTAGACGTGTGAGGTGAGCCGTCACCTTTCAGCCATCGGCCGTGATTCAAAGCGAGTTACAGTCTTCGAGTTAATGACCGTACGACACAATTTCAATTTGATTAGGAGGATGCTCACAATGGTCATCCAGCGAGGCCCATGGGAGTTTGGATGCTGAGGCGTACCGGTAGATACGTTGAAGCCTCCGAACGACCGAGAACGAAGCTGAGGCCATTTTCAGCATTCTCCGTGGAGAAATAGATGCCGATTGATGAACGCCTGATCCACATCAACATCGAAGACGAGATGAAGTCCTCGTACCTCGATTACGCGATGAGCGTGATCGTGGGCCGCGCGCTGCCGGATGTCCGCGATGGATTCAAGCCGGTGCATCGCCGGATCTTGCACGGTATGAATGAGATGGGCTTGGCGCACAACCGGGCCTACCGCAAGTCCGCCAAGATCGTCGGCGAAATCATGGGCAACTACCATCCCCATGGCGACTCGGCGATCTACGATACGCTTGTCCGAATGGCGCAGGACTTCAACATGCGCTACCCCTTGGTCGATGGCCAGGGGAATTTCGGCTCCGTCGATGGCGATCCGCCCGCGGCCATGCGGTATACCGAAGCGCGCCTAACCAAGCTTGCCGAAGAGATGCTGGCCGACATCGACATGGATACCGTCGATTTCAGCCCCAACTACGACGAATCTCGGATGGAGCCGCGTGTGCTTCCGGCGAGGGTGCCGAATCTGCTCATCAACGGCGGAAACGGCATCGCCGTCGGCTACGCGACCAGTATTCCCACGCACAACTTGGCTGAAGTCGTGGACGGTCTCATGTTGGTGCTCGAGAATCCGGACGTGACGATCGAACAATTGATGAAAAAAATCCCCGGCCCCGACTTCCCGACGGCCGGATTCATCTATGGCAAGCAAGGGATCAAGGATGCGTACAAGACCGGGCGCGGACTACTAAGCCTGCGGGCGAAAGCCGTCATCGAGACCGATGAGCGAACGGAGCGCGACCGCATTATCGTCACGGAAATTCCCTACCAGGTCAACAAGGCCCGGTTGATTGAAAAAATTGCCGAGCTGATCCAGGACAAAAAGCTCGAAGGGATTTCCGATCTGCGCGATGAATCCGACCGCGACGGGATGCGGATCGTGATCGAACTCAAGCGGGGCGAGATTCCGCTGATCATCCTGAACAATCTCTATAAGCACACACAGCTTCAGACGACGTTCGGAGTCATCATGCTGGCGCTGGTCAATAACCGGCCGGCGGTCCTCACCCTCAAGCAAATCCTGGAAGCCTTCATCGAGCATCGGCGTGAAGTGGTGGTGCGCCGGACGGCCTTCCAGTTGCGCAAGGCCGAGGAACGGGCGCACATTTTGGAAGGGCTCAAGATCGCCCTCGATCATCTCGACGCCGTGATCCAGCTCATTCGTCGCTCGCAGTCCCCCGACATCGCGCGGACGGGCTTGATGCGCGAATTTCAGTTGACTGAGATCCAAGCGTCCGCCATCCTCGACATGAAGCTGCAGCGATTGACGCAGCTCGAACGCAACAAGCTGATCGAGGAGTATCAGGACATCCTCAAGCGCATGGAGTATCTCCGCTCCGTCCTAGGCAGTGAGGCATTGGTGCGCAAGATCATCAAGGAAGAACTGCTGGCCATCAAGGAAGAATACAAGGATGAACGGCGTACGCAGATCGTCTCCGAAGAAGCCGACATCAACGTCGAGGATTTGATTGCGGAGGAAGAGGTCGTCGTCACCGTCACGCATGCCGGCTACATCAAGCGCAATCCCGTGTCGCTCTATCGGGCGCAGCGACGGGGAGGCAAAGGGAAGATCGGCATGGGGGTCAAGGACGAAGACTTCGTCGAGACGCTCTTCACCGCCTCCACTCACGACTATCTCTTATTCTTTACCGATGCCGGGAAAGTCTTTTGGCTGAAAGTGCACGAGATTCCGGAAGCCGGGCGCGCCGCCAAAGGCAAAGCGATGGTGAATCTCTTGGCCCTTTCCGGCGACGAAAAGGTGACCGCCACTTTGCCGGTGAAAGAGTTCCGCGACGATCGCTACGTCTTTATGGCCACCCGGCAGGGCGTCATCAAAAAAACCGAACTGTCCGCCTACAGCAATCCTCGGCAAGGCGGCATTATCGCTCTGTCGCTCGACGATGGCGACAAGCTGATCGGTGTGCAGATTACGGATGGACGGCGCGAAATTCTCCTCGGCACCCGGCAGGGCATCGTCATTCGCTTTAAGGAAGAAGACGTCCGCCCGATGGGACGGACAGCTCACGGCGTGCGCGGCATCACATTGGAGGAAGGCAACCAGGTCATCGGGATGGAGACGATCACGCCGGACTCCACCACGGCCGTCTTGACCATCACCGAAGGTGGATTCGGGAAGCGCACGCCGGTGTCGGAATACCGGCTTCAGGGGCGAGGCGGCAAAGGTATCATCAGTGTGAAAACGACGGAGCGCAACGGTCTGGCGATCGGCTTCGTGCAGGTCCGTGAGAATGATGAAATCATGATGATGTCGTCGAAAGGCAAGATTCTCCGCTGCAGAGTCGATAAAATCCGGGAAGTCGGCCGAAATACGCAAGGTGTTCGAGTGCTGGAAATGGAGGAAGCGGACGATCGCGTGGTCGGGGTCGCCCGATTGGCGGATACGGGAGACCGAGACGAGACCGGGGCCAACGGCGGACTTGAGGAAGAGAACGGAGAATAATCAGAGCGTTCAGCCCTCAACTTTTCAGGAAAAAAAGGGCTTTCGGCGTTTAGCCTTCAGCTTCATCTGCGCATCCCCGCTCGTATTCACGGCAAAGCGTCCCTAGCAATCTTCTCATTTCGTTTCCAGGGGGCTGAGAGCCGAAGGCTACTCCCACTCTGTAATGGCGCGCGAAAAAAAGAAGCTCGACACGGTCGTAAAGATGGGCCTGGGGGTCTTCATCGGCGCCTTCGTCTTGATCTGGGGCGGCATGTTTTTGACGCGCCCCGATCGTTCAATTCCACCGTACAGTATCGGATCACAGGAAGGCGCTGCGGTGGCGGTTCACGTGCCGGTCTATACAAGCGATACGGAGCTCGAAACGCTGATCTACCGATTTCAAAAAGTGGCGAAGGACAAAGACTTCGGACGGATGAAAATCCATCCGACCACTCCGGACGATCCGACAGGGCATTATCGACGGA
>DATEPO010000057.1:0-12904 GCA_035273145.1 Nitrospiraceae bacterium | reverse complement strand
AGGCTGGACACGATGTCTGCGGCGGCGATACACTTCGCGGCCACCATCATACAGAGGCGACGTCACTATGTCAGAACGCTGTTCCAACATTGTCGATATCAACCATCTTACTGTCTATCGTGGCGACAACAAAGTCTTTGCCGATCTGTCTCTCGAAATTCCACTGACATGCCACACGGCGATCCTCGGTCCTAACGGCGCGGGGAAATCCACGCTTCTGAAATTGCTGTCTGGAGAGCTGCACCCCGTGCATCGTGACGGCAGTTATGTGCGCCTCTTTGGACAGGAACGGTGGAATGTGTGGGCGCTTCGCGCACGACTGGGCATCGTTTCGCACGACTTGCAGCACCAGTACCTGGACCAGGTCTGCGGGACGGATGTCGTACTATCCGGACGCTATGCGAGCATCGGAGTGTACAAGCATCAACAATTCAGCGAGCAGGATCGGACGAGAGCCGCGGAGATTATCGAGGAGCTGGGAGTCGGGCATCTCAAAGACCGGACGTTCTCAGAGATGTCCACCGGCGAACAACGCCGCTTCTTGCTGGGCCGCGCGCTGATCCATCAACCCAGCGCCTTGATCTTCGATGAGCCGACCAGCGGCCTCGACGTGAAAGCATGTCTGCAGTATCTCGACATCGTGAGAAATCTTATCCATCAAGGGAAAACCATCATGCTCGTGACCCATCATATTCATGAGATTCCGCCTGAGGTCTCGCGCGTCGTGCTCTTGAAACAGGGGAGGATCATCGCGGACGGCAAGAAGCCGGATATCCTCACGGCTGCGAATCTCAGCGTGTTGTTCGAAACGTCGCTCCAAGTGGTGCAGGCGAATGGGTTTTACCAGGTGATGCCGGGCAGATAGTGTCGGAATAAGAAGAGGCTGTTAACTCACGCGCGCTACTCGTCCCGGTCTGCCTGACTGAAGTTGGCGTGTGTTTGCCTGAGTCTCTGAAGAGGTTCCGGATCATGAGTCAATACCTCATACAGCAGATTATTTAAATCTTGCCCCATGCGCAGGACTTCGGACTTCAGGTGATCCAGCATTTCGGCCCGCAGACGCAGATCCTTGATACGATAGATGCCTCCTTCGCCGAAAAATAATTCGTTGCGCTTCTTGTCCGTGTCGTTATTCGGCTCACCCAGCCGACCTTCTTCCTTCCAATGTTCCAGAAGCGCCTGGCGAATCGTTTCTCCGGGGAGAATCCATGAGGGGCCGTTGAGGTAACGCCAGACGGAAGCGGGAAACAGCGTGGAGTTGTGCGGACCCTCACGAACATCATGGAGGTGATTGCGTGGATGGTGAAAGGCATACGTCTCATCCGCGAACGCCGAAGCGCTCCCGATACCGGTGGCGAATAACCCGCCAAAGATGGCATTCGCGGCTGAGGCCGTACCTTGTCCGGCCAGCGACAATGATCCAGCAATGATCCCGATCCACAGATCTCCGGCAAAGACCAGAAACAGGTCGCGGTCGGCGCGTTCTTGCAGCCTCTCCCGCAATCCATCGGCGACATGGTCCGCGCGGGACTCTTCACAATCCAGTTCGGCGACGGTGCTCGTCACATCAAATGCGGCAAGGGCAATGCGATGAGAAATCTGCTGCCGTGTCTTGAGGAGGCGCCATGTGACCTCCGATCGCTCAGCGACCTCGCGTTCGAGCCTCCGTAGTTCGCCGAGCAGACCAAGGACATTGATCGCCGCGGCGACCTCTCGAACCCGAGCGGGCAAGATTTCGGCGACTGGGTCGCCACGGTAATTGTCGGCATCGCCTCCTCGAGGTGTAGGCAAGAGGTGTGTCTTCATCTGTGCGTTACAACGTGGGGTCGTCGCATCACCGTGCAGTCTGTGTAACGTCTGCATCTGGCCCAGACATCCGACACCGGTGGATAGAATAACTACCGACGCGATGAGCGAACGAATGTACATAGCTCAGGACTCTTTCATGGCTTCACGTTCTTTGGTGGGAGCGACGCGAGAGGCGTTTCACGATAAATTGTCTTGTGACTCACGCGCTAAGACCTCATAGAGCAGTTGGTTGAGGTCTTGTCCCATGCGCAACACCTCGGATTTCACATGATCGAGCATTTCGGCTCGTATACGCAGCTCCGTGATCGTATACGTGCCACCGTCCCCGAAGAGCAGTGTGCTTCGCCGTTGTTCAGTCGTGCTCCCGGGTTCCCCCAAACGACCGTCCTCGCCCCAATAGGTCAATAGCGCTTCACGCACCGTTTCTCCGGGTAATATCCGAGAGGGCCCGTTGAGATAGCGCCAGACCGAGGCCGGAAAGAGCATCGACTGCTCGGGGCTGTTGCGAAGATCGCGCAAGTGGTTACGCGGATGAAAGAAGTCATGCTCTCCGCCGAGGAACACCGTTGCCGCTCCCCCAAGGCCGACAGACAATGCTCCCCCGAGAATCGCATTCGCCGCCGAGGCGGTGGCCTGCGCGGCGAGCGACAGGCTGCCCGCCACCACCCCGATCAACGCGCCTCCGATGAGCGCCAGGAACAAGCCCCGCTCCTGCCGATCTTGACGCACTTCTTGCAACCCATCGGCCACGTGATCGGCGCGCGACTCCTCGCAATCGATCTCTGCTACGGTACTGGACACGTCAAAAGCGGCCAGAGAAATGCGATCGACGATCTGTTGCCGCGTCCATAACAGGCGCCACAGTGTGTCCGGCTCCGCCCGTGCTTCTTGTTCGAGTCGTGGAATCCGTTTCAGAAGACCCAGCACGCGAATCGTGACAGCCGTCTGCCGTGCAATCGGCGAGAGTGCAAGGTCCTCCTCATCGCTTTGATCGGGAAGCTGCTCATTCGTCATCTTTGGAAGGAGGTGTTGTGACGTCTTCGGGGCTTCACAGCGGGTAGTGGACACGTCACCGTGCAGCCGGTGCCGTGCCGCCGGACTTGTGGCGCAGCCGGTAACAATACTGACGATCAGCAGAGACGCGATCGCGCGCGAAGACAT
This sequence comes from Nitrospiraceae bacterium, assembly GCA_035273145.1. Classification (GTDB taxonomy): domain Bacteria; phylum Nitrospirota; class Nitrospiria; order Nitrospirales; family Nitrospiraceae; genus JAICXS01. The sequence continues at coordinate 9,934 of DATEPO010000057.1, read as the reverse complement.
CGAGGACGTCAGCATGGCGACGAACGGTTCCCTCGTGTCCGTCCGGCAAGAGCACTGGCGCAGGCGGGAAGGAACATCAACCCGAGGCAGGTCACGGCCATTCGCACCGAAGACGACTCGTGTCGCAGATCGCTCGATACAGCGCGATGTATTCGGCAAAAGAGCGCGACGCTCGAAGGACGCTGCACGGATAACTATACGTAGCGAATGACAACGGATTCATTCGGTCACAACGCTCCCACAACAGAGACTGTTCTCAACAGAGTGAACTTCAATCAGCATACCGGGCGAAGATGAAGGGAGCGTGAACGACACATGAAAATTCAAAAGCGGTAATCGAGAACGGCGCAAGAGGTTCTGTCTATTTTTACTTGTGCCGTCCGAAGACGTCTCGATGAAGGTTCATCCGGCTGTGAGGCTGAGTTGACTGGCGACAGCGCCATTCTTGGCGTGAGCGGTGAGTTTTGCGTCGAGCAGGAAGACGCGACCGGCAGGGATGCCCGCCTCGTTGATCAGAAAATGCTGAATCTGCTTCCCGCGTTCTTGAGCGAGGAGGCGCAATTCTGCCTCCTCCACCGAAAATGTCGGGAGCAAGCGCTGCCGTAATTGCTCCGGCGGCACAGGTTGATTGTAATCTGTCTGGTCCGGCAGGCGACCGAACTTCTTAACGTAGAGGGCTTTGAGCAAACCGGTGTCATTAGGGTCCGCCTCTTTCGGAGATGTCCGAGGAGGCTTTCCGGTTGCTTGTTGCAGGGCTTCCAGTTCACGTTGCAGTTTAGCCTCTCTCAGCGCCGCGCCGTCTGCCTCCGGGTCCGCGATGCCGGAGACCTCTAACTGAAGCGCCGGCCGTTCCTCCAATGATTTGGCGAGCGCTTTGAGTCGGCTAAGTTTCTCCGCGGGTATCTCGGCGCTGCCGGCGGGGAACGGCACTTCACTGAGTTCATCGCTATTCCCACCGACAAGTTTGGCCATCAGTGAAAATGGCGACGTCACGACCTTCGTCAGGAGATTAGTGAACACATTCCAGATGAGTTTGCCATACTCAAATTCCGGATTGTTGAGATCGCCTTTCACTGGCAGGTCGATATTGATTCGGCCGTGGCGATCCTTGAGCAAGGCCACAGCGAGCTTGACGGGAAGCGACGTCGCATTCGGACTTTCGACTTTGTCGCCTAACGTGAGCTGATCGATGACGACCTCGTTCTTGGCTTCGAGCAGACGATGCTCGAGTTTATAGTGCAGGTCCATCGATAATTTGCCTTTGACAATGGGATAACCGGCAAATTTCGTCGAATATGGCGAGAGCGTTGTCAGTTCCACGTTCTTGAACGAAACTCCGAGGTCGGTGAATGGGTCCTGGCTCAACGGATTGATGTCGCCGGCAATGGTCACCGGTGCATACTTGTCCACTTCCCCTTCAAGTGCGACATGTCCCTGCGTCTGTGCTTTAGAGGACAGCCCAGTGATCGTGCCCTTCAGCCCGTAGATGCCGGTGTCGACGACGGGTTGAACGGAAAAATCGGCAAAATGCGCCGATCCATTTCTGATTCTGACGGAGCCGATTTTGATGAGGGGCGAACGCGAGGGCACCTGTGCCGCCTTGGCGGAGGTCTGTGCGGCAGGGGGACCGGATGTGGGCCGGTCCGGCTTCGTGAGGATGGTCCGGATGTTCAGCTCACGATCGGAACTGATAATGATATCGGCATAGGGTTTAGCGGCGATGACTTCTCCCACCGAGATGTGATCCGTCGGAAGCGCGACATCGATCGCGTTGAGGTTGAGCGATGCCCAGTTCACCAGGTCCTTGTTGAGCTCCGTATCGACAGTGGCCAACTGACTGACACCCGCATCCCCGTGAAAGCGAATCGACTGTTTCTCGGCAGGCGCATACCGGAGATGGCCCTTTAGATTCACCGATCCTTTTTTGATTTCAACGTGCGCGGCTTGACCGACATAGGGTTGGAGCGGCGTCAACGGTAGCTGCGCCACATCGATATCCACGTCGGCCGCCACCGGATCGAGCGTCACGGTGCCCGATGTAGAAAGACGCCCCGTTGTGTTGACCTGCATCGAGGACCCAAAATCGACGGCTCCGGTTGGCGGGTAGGTCACATTATGAACGTTCACCTCAAGGTCCGTCAGATCTAGGCGAACCGGTGACGGCGGCCGCCGATCCTCCATTGAGACGCCATAGTCGTTCAGGGCGATTTCCTTGAGCGCCACCGTCCATGCGGCCGGTTGACGAGTGGAGGGCGCCGGCTTATCGGGAGGATTGGCCTGCGCCTCCACGGGGGCTGCCGCGAATAGGCGCCGGAAGTTAATCACGCCTTCCTTATCGATCCATGTCTTGATGCGTGCGCCATTGGACTGCAGCGTACCAATCTCGACATGATGCTGAACGAGGTCGGCTTCAATACCCTTGGCGAGAAATGTTGGAAGGACAATGAGCGGAATCTCATCGCCTTTTTCCAGGAGCGTCACCTGATCCAATCGGATTTCTCCATCTGAAACAGTGGCGTGAAATGCATCGCCCCCTGCTTCTGCATGATATCGAGCATCGACATGCAACAGGCCATCGGTAATCTCAAATCCGGCTCGATCTTGGATGTACTCCCACACTTCCCGCATCTTCAGGCTGGAGAGTCTCACGTGGCCATCGGAGCGCACGGGATTCAGCAGCAGGGTGCCTTGCCACTCCAATGATTCGCCGGCCTCAAATTCAGCTTTGAACGCAAAAGCATTGTCACCCGCATGGACCGTGCGAAAATTTTTCAACGTCAACCAAATAGGGACGATATCCGCTCTGAACGGTGTGGGCCGCGATTCGTCATGGAACTCGACTGCGCCTCGTTCAACCTCAAGGGAACGAATGATCAACGATGGAACGGCTTGCTGAGCGTCGGACTTCTCCTGCTCGGTCTGGGGCGGGCGAGCGCTTCCCGGAGCGGGACTCTTCGGTCGAAGGTCCATCACGTTCAGCGTGCCGTCTTGACGGATTTTGATCGACCCATACGGAATGCGAAGACGAATCTGATCGAACGTCAGCGTGCGATTGAGGATCGAGGAGACCCCAATATTGACGTACAGATCCTCGAATCCGATGAGCGGACTGCCGTCGTCTTCTCTAATGTCGAATGCCGTCACGGTGAGCGCCAGCGTGAACGGATTCAACGTGATATCACCGATGGTGACAGGATGGCCGAGTTGCTCAGAGAGCATGGCGGGAACTTTAGCGCGGAGATAGGCCGGCAGCGCGAAGAAGCCGAGCAGTGCATAGAGTGCGACAAGACCGACCAGAACAGCAGTCAGCGTTCGAAGCCGACGTCCCCATCGGCTGCTGCCTTGAGGGGGTCGCTGTGCCGATTGAGCCTCAAGACCGGTGTCGGAGGGATAGCGATGGGCACTAGATTCCATAGCGTATTGTCCGATGACCATCGGAAACTTATCAATCGCATGTTCATACTTAAATAGAAGCCCGATAAGAGTAGGGTAAGTCGTGGTCGAATGATTAAGTAGAATAGGTAAACGGATTTGAGTAGGCGAGGCACGGGAAGCCGGTCGCGCGCGCGATCCTCATCGCTCTCGGTCAATGTTATTCATGGACATGATGATGGCCATCCTGTCCTTGATCATGGCTATGGTCAGGGGTATCGGCCCATCTCTTATACTCGTCCGCCGTCATCGTCGGCAGATAGCGAAGAAACGCCACCAATTCCCATAGCTGGTCGTCTGTATGGGTCTTACCGAAGGCCGGCATTGCCGTCATTCGGATTCCGTGCTTGACGATCCAGAACAGTTCCGCGTCTCGTCTTCGCTGGACGCGCGCATCGGTGAGGAGGGGCGGGCTCGGATTAAGTCCGGTGCGAATGACGGAACTCTCGCGGCCCGGGGCATTGTGACAGGTGACGCACATGTCGCGGTAACTGCGAAAGCCGGCCCGGATACGTTCCGGATCGTGAAGCGGCGGGACCGTCACGTCCTCGACGTGAACGGCAATCGAACGATCTCGGACCAGGCCGATGAGATGCAAGGTCAACGGCCAATGTGTCTCTGTCGCGGCGACATTAAAGACGCCGCCCCACAGTCCGAGCAGCGCCAGGGCGCCGCCGACTAGGGCGATCGCCACCACTCGCCACAGACATGGCACAGTGCTACCGCGTCCCTGTCGCACGGATCTCGACGGATTGGTAGACGCAGAGGATGTGCTTTTTGCGATCTTCAGACAAGACACGCCCCTTAGGGTAGGTCATGGACTCTCTCGTCACTGAACCAGTGTAACGAACTGTTTACGGCTGTTCAAGGAAGGTGTCAAGAAGCCGACGGAAGTAACAAATCGTGAGCCTTGGGCGTCGGCATTCCCATCATGGCCTTCGCGCTACGCGCCTTCGCTGGATCGTTTTTGCCTACTGAGAGGAACAATCAAGCCCACGCGCATACACGTCTCGTTGAGGAAGGTCAAGGAATTGCTGGAAGTTCTCCACGGCATGATTTTCGAATTGCCCCCATGGGACGATCAGATCTGGAGGTGCCTGATGGGATGGATGCGAAAAGTGTGGGCCCGTTGTCGTTGGAAACGAATAGAGGGCGCCGCCGTCTTCAATGAAGAAAGCTTCGCAGTCCATCGGATGGCGGTATGGGGGCAACTGTCCACTGGACAGTGGGTGGTAAAGCGGCCATTAACAGTTCCGGCGAGCGGGGCAACGCTCTATGTGACCTTCCGGGTCTCTAGCGGAAGGATACTGTAGGTTCGAAACAGTCTCATAGATGTAAAGAACATGCGAAAAGCAAACGGCGCCGAACTATTCGCGGCGCCGTTTCTATTTTATGTGTGAATCAGATTGACATCAGCACTACACAACGGTTTGAAGTGTGCTGGTGGATGTGTCGCTCTGGCCGCGCAAGGCTGAAAATAATTGGTCAACGTCCTGGCGCACCGTGGCCTTTGAGATAGTCCCGTCCGAATCGGCCTGTTGCTGGAGGGTCGTGGTCAGTTGATCGAGTGCATGCTGCACATCGCTTACCTTCAACGAGGGGGCTTGGGTCGCACTTTGGGCAGCCTGATGATGGCCATGATGGTGGTGATGGCCTTGAGTGGGCTGGCCATTCGACGCATAGCTCCGAAAAGCTTGCCGAAAATCATACGTGAGTGCGTTCAGCGAGATTGTTCCATTGCCCGCGCCTTGTTGCGCGATGTCGGCCGAGACGTTTTGGAGATTCGACAACAGTGAAGAGAGGCTTACACGATCCTGACTCGCGTTGGCCCCTACAGTTGGCGTGGGGCCGGATGGCGATGGAGAATTATCTGATGTCAATATCAGAGACAACGATGTGATATTGACGGTGAGGCTCGTAACGTTCATCGTGCCCTCCAAGCAAGGAACAGGAACGGGCCTATTGCATCACGTGTCTCTATCGGTTATGTCTTGGCCCATCTTGAGATCGACGTGAAGCTGATCTTCTGCAACGAACAGGAGAGGAAGTATGGCGGATTCAATGTTTGATTGGTCAGACGATCTTGGTTCGGACGTCGACACGACCGTCACGCGGCGAGGGTTCGTGGTGACGACACTTGCCGTCGGATTTGCGCTGGCCGCACGCCCGCTGTCCGCCGAGACCATCGTGACGGACTCAACCGGTTTGAAGGCGGGAGAGATTGCTATTCCAACGCGCGATGGCCGAATGCCGGCCTATCGCGCTATGCCGGCGAATGGTCGTGCCCTGCCCGTCGTTCTGGTGGTCCAGGAGATCTTTGGGGTTCATGAGCATATTAAGGATCTGTGCCGACGATTGGCCAAGCTGGGCTACCTGGCCATCGCGCCCGAGTTATATGCGCGCCAAGGAGATGTGTCTCGATTGTCCGGAATCGATGAGATTGTCAAGATTGTCTCCAAGGTGCCCGATGCGCAAGTGTTGTCGGATCTTGATGCGACGGCGGCTTGGGCGAAAGAATCCGGTGAAGGCAATACGGAGCAGCTCGGTATCACGGGATTCTGTTGGGGCGGACGCATTGTCTGGCTGTATGCGGCGCACAATCCAACCCTCAAAGCCGGAGTCGCCTGGTACGGCCGGTTAGTCGGTACACCGACCGACCTACAACCTCAGCATCCCATCGATGTGGCGTCGGTCCTCAAGGCGCCTGTGCTGGGACTCTACGGAGGAGAAGATAAAGGGATTCCGCTCGACACGATCGAACGGATGGAGCGTGAGCTGAAGAAGGCAGGAAGTCCTTCTCAACTCGTGGTCTATCCCAACACGCCGCATGGATTCAACGCGGACTATCGACCCAGCTATCGAAAAGAACAAGCGGATGATGGATGGAAGCGATTACAGGAATGGTTCAGACGCTATGGCGTGAGATAATTTCGCCGGCGCCACAGAGTAAATTCTTGGCCATCCGGGCAAGGAGATCAAGCGGGAAGACCGGCGATTACAAGCGACCATCCGTGAACGTATCGCAGGCTTTCGGATTGCCGCTCTCTAAGCCACGGCGCAACCAGGTGGCGCGCTGTTCCGATGAGCCATGCGTCCACGTCTCAGGTTGTACCGATCCTCGTGACATGTGCTGGAGTCGGTCGTCGCCAATCGCTGACGCGGCTCGCAATCCGCTTTCGAAGTCACCCGGTTCAATCACATTCCGATCCTGCTTCGCATGATATCCCCACACACCTGCTAGACAGTCCGCTTGCAACTCGACACGCACGGATAGCGCATTGCCTTCGGTCTGCGTCGCCTGACGTTGGAGGCGAGTCACCTTGTCGGCGATGCCCAGCAAATTTTGCACGTGATGGCCGACTTCATGGGCAATAACATACGCCTGAGCAAAGTCGCCTGGAGCGCCGAATCGCTGCGCCAATTCATCGAAGAATGACAGGTCCAGATAGACTTTCCGATCCGGCGGACAATAAAACGGACCGGTCGCGGCAGAGCCAAGCCCGCACGCAGAACGGACCGCGCCACTAAAGAGCACCAACCTTGGTTCTTCATACCGGGCGCCTATTTTTGGAAGGAGATCTTGCCAGGTGTCCTCGGTATCTGCGAGGACGACGGCGGCGAACTTCCCGAGCCGATCGGTCGGGGGACCGGCCGGAGCCGAGGATTCAGATCCAGACGGAGCAGTGACTTCCTGCGCCGTTTCCACCAGGTTCAACAAGGTGAGCGGATTCGTCCCGGTGAGATAACTGACAACCAGCACGAAGACAAGACCGCCAATGCCGATCCCCCCGGCTCCAACGGGCCCCATGCCCCGTCGGTCCTCGATATTGCTGCTTTCTCGCTGGCCTCCCCATCGCATGCGGACCTCCCGGTAATCCAACGTCATCACACATACTTCGTACAATCAAGTCGAGATCGAAGGAGGACTTTGTAGGAAGACGTTCTTCCGATGACTTGATTTGTGCCTTGTATAATCAGAAGATCCTTGAAGGACTTCATCGGTAGGAGTTGCACTATGGCTGTCTCGAAGCATCTCACTGACATCGTCCCAGCCACCATCAAATCGGCGATCGAGCATGAGATCAAGCTTCAGGTGGATCAGCGTTTTCGATTGCCGGATCTCGAAGGGGAACCGCTGCCCCGGCGCGTGTTGACCTCGACGTATTACGATACGGTTCACTATGGTCTCGCCCGCGCCAAGATTACATTGCGTCGTCGAGCTGAAAGTGGCAAACGGGCATGGCAACTCAAACTCCCTATGGATGGCGCTCGACGTGAGATTGAGATGATCGACCCTGGGGGCACGCCGCCAAGTGCGCTCCAAGACCTTCTTGTGCTGCCTCTTCAAGGCGAAGACCTGTTGCCGGTGGCCACGCTGCGGACATGGCGAACGGGGGTTCGGGTGCGCGGCCCGAACGACGCGTGCGCGGACGTGGTGCTCGACACGGTCTCCGTCTTGAAGGACCGCCGCGTCGTGCACAGCTTTCGAGAAGTGGAAATTGAACGACAGCGCGGAGACGATGCGCTTCCCCTGCGTCTTGAAGACATGCTCCGCACATTCGGCGCAGGGAATCATGATGGGCGGCCAAAACTATTTCGGGCATTGGGGCTCCCCGCTCCCGAGTCACCCGTACGGCCGCCGGTCGAGTCGCCGACGATCGAGCATGTGAAATTCGCGCTCACGAAATATCTGGAGGTGCTGCGATGGCACGATCCAGGGGTGAGGCTTGGAGGATTCATCGAAGATCTTCATGAAATGCGTGTCGCCACAAGGCGGCTCCGGGCGATTCTGCGCGCGGCACGGCCGTTATTGGCCCCGGCGTGGCCTGAGGCGTTGCGCGATGAACTGGATTGGCTGGGAGAAGTTCTCGGGCCTGCTCGTGATCTTGATGTGCAAGTGGAATATTTCCAGGAGGAAGCGGCGGCGTTGGAATCACGCGATCGCAAGCCATTGGAACGGTTCGTCGCGCATCTCCGCTCCGAACGGGAACAGGCGCAGCAGGCGCTCCTGAATGCGTTGAAGTCTGAACGGTACGTTGAATTGATCCGCAATCTGACGCACGCGGCACAGGAGCCGGCAGTGGTCCCATCCACGGTGAGTCTCTCCGATATTGCGGCCGGGGCGTTTACGAAACTGCGAAAAGCCGTGCGGAAGCTGGGAGGCGCACCGACCGATTCGGATCTCCACCGCTTGCGAATTCAGACCAAGCGCGCTCGATATGCCGCGGAACTTGCCGAGACTTGCAGCGGTCAATCCGTGAAACGGTTTATCGTGCGCGCCAAGTTATTTCAGGACTTACTGGGCATCCATCAGGATGCCGTCCTCGCGGAGCGACACATCCGTGAATTCTTGGCGCAGGCTACCAGTGTTCGAGCGGCCTTCGTGGCCGGACGTATGGTCGAACGCCAGCGCCACCGCCGTGAATCCGCACGGATAAAATTTAGGGCGCAATGGAAAAAGCTGGAAAAGAGAGGCAAAAAAGCGTGGGGCTGACTAAAGCGCGATCCAAGCGTGAAGACAAACGCGTTAGCGTGAAACAAATGCCAACCCCGCGCACGCTCGCGTTCAATAAACCGTATGGAGTGCTGCCCTGTTTTACCGATGCGCAGGGACGGCCGACGTTGGCTGATTATGTGAACATGCCGGATGTCTACGCTGCCGGTCGATTAGATCTGGACAGCGAAGGCCTCATGCTCCTGACCTCGGACGGCGCGTTGGCGCATTACATTACAGACCCGCAGCATAAGCTTCCCAAGGTGTATCTCGTGCAGGTGGAGCGCATTCCGAACGACGAGGCGTTGGAGAAGCTAAGGCAAGGAGTTGTCCTCAATGGAAAACGCACGAGACCTGCCGAAGTGCAGCGATTGCCCGAGCCTCTGGACGTTCCCGAGCGTCCTGTTCCAATTCGCTTCCGCAAATCCGTCCCGACAGCCTGGCTGCGAATCACGTTGCGGGAAGGATTGAACCGCCAGATCCGCCGTATGACGGCGGCGGTTGGGCATCCGACGTTACGGCTCGTTCGAATTGCCATCGGACCGATTATATTGGGAGCGCTCAGGCCGGGGGAGTCGAGAGAACTGACGAAGCGTGAGATCGATCGTCTATAATTGCGAAGATTGATTTCGAACAGAACATTTCTACAGACCCTGATACCAAAGGACAATGGTGACTTGTCACATCCGCCGGCTTACTGGACTACGGGGCGCTGCCTGAATATATCGGCTACATGATCTTACGCCGACTCATTGAAACAGTGAGCGGGCAAAGCTTCGCTGAGATCGTCGCAGCAGAAGTGTGCCGGTCGTTAGGACTCAGCCACACCTCTGTAATCAGAGATCGAGAGGAGTACCACGCGTTTGCGCCTGCCTACAGCATCTATCTGTCTTCTGATGGGTCGACCGTCGAAGCTCGGACACGATATGACCCTGGATGGGTGTCGACGGGAGTCGTGGCCTCGACGGCTTCCGATTTCGTCCGTTTCTACGATCGGCTCATGGCAGG
>DATEPO010000056.1:0-5893 GCA_035273145.1 Nitrospiraceae bacterium | reverse complement strand
GTGTGCATTGGGAATTTTACACCGGTGCCGCGAGAACAGTACCGCATCGGTGTTCCGGCGCTCGGCTGGTATCGCGAGTTGCTGAATAGCGACGCAGCGATCTACGGCGGCTCGAATATGGGAAATGGAGGAGGCCGGCAGGCTGAGGACCTTCCCTGGCACGGGCAACCGCATTCACTGCTTGTGACGCTCCCGCCACTGTCGGTGCTGTTTTTCAAACGACAATAGAACGCCTCTGCTGATCAGTTTGAAATAATCGAATGCCCCCACTTCGTATCCTTTTTTAATAAACGGATCTTCTGTGTAGCCGGCCGTAATGAAATAACGGGCAGGTCCCGACGACCCTCTAATGCCTTTATGCGTCGCGCGGTTTCAAAACGTCCAACCCGGGCATTTGCACGTCTAACCGCACGAGAGCAATGTCATGCTGCTTCACGAGCTCAATCGCTTGGACACCGGATTGGGCCAAAATCCAGATTGTAGTCAGGACCTGATAAAACGGCTTCAAGGGCAATTAAATTACTGCGCTGATAGTCAACCAGAGATTGGTCTTTTGAGAACTGGCTTTAAATTGGGAACTGGATTGACTCGACATGGACATCACACCTCTTTAGCAAAGCATGATTATATATCGGCTATATGGGCTGGTTATCAAGATTTTATGCTTATGCTAATGCAGTCCATCCTCTTTTCCAGGAGCTTATCTTCGACCGGCGCAATAAAGCATCGGGTTTAGCCTTGTTTACTTTAACTTTAGTTCTGCCTTACATATACGGCTGCGCCGTACGCGGGAAGGGAGATTCTCTCTGTGTTGGATGAGATGGAGATTGTTTGAGGTGCATCGATTTCTGTCGTGCCGCCGTATTCCGGCGCCCAACTCGCCGCATGCAATGTCCAGGTACCTTCCGGCTTATCCAATGAGAGCCGGATCGGTGTCTTATTAAATCCCAAAATCACCAACGTCGCCTCGCCCTCCTCGATCCAGCGATGGATGATGACGATTTGTTGTGCTTCGGAATTACGCACTTCATGACGCGCCCACGAGGTGGTATAGGGCGGCAAGGTCTTGCGGAGATGAATCAGTCGGCGGTACCAGGCGAACAATTGCCTCTGTCGTACATCGTGGGGCCCGCTCAACTGCACGCGTGATCGCTCGAACGTCGATGGATCGAGTGGGTCCGGGACCTCCGTCCAGCCGAAGGCCGCAAATTCCCTTTTGCGGCCCTCTCGCACGGCTTGATTCAGGTCGGCATCGCTATGATCCACGAAATACTGAAACGGCGCCGTCTCGCCATATTCCTCTCCCATGAAGAGCATCGGGGTCTGCGGCGCGAGGAGTACGGCGGCAGCGGCAAGTTTTAGCGCCTCACAAGAAATAAGCGTGCTGAGACGTTCACCCAATGCGCGATTGCCGATTTGGTCATGATTTTGGGCGCAGATCACCAGTTGTTGCGGCGGGCAGTGTTGAACGGAATTCCCATGACGTCGCCGCCTATGTGCAGAATACCGGCCCGCATAGACGAATCCGTCTTGGAGTGCTGTCGTCAGGTGGGTAAGTTGCCCAAAATCCTCATAGTAGCCGGTTCGTTCTCCCGTGAGAACGGTATGGAGAGCGTGGTGAAAATCATCACTCCACTGCGCGTCCAATCCATATCCACCTTCCGTGGATGGAGCGATGATCCGGCTGTCGTTCAGATCGCTTTCCGCGATCAGTAATGCCCGTCGTCCTACTCGTTCCGACTCGGTATGGACGGCATCGGATATTTCTTTCAGAATGTGGAGCGCGCTGAAGTCATAAATGCCGTGGACGGCATCGAGCCTTAGGGCATCGATATGATACTCGGTCACCCAATATAAGGTATTGCTGATGATGAACCGCCGGACCGCATCACTTTCCGGCCCGTCATAGTTAATAGCCGATCCCCACGGGGTTCGATATCGATCGGTAAAGTAAGGGCCGAAGTCTTGGAGGTAGTTGCCTTCCGGGCCCACATGATTGTAGACGACATCTAAGATCACGGCGAGACCTAATCGGTGGCAGGCATCGACAAATTCCTTCAGCCCTTGAGGTCCGCCATACGTAGACTGTGGAGCAAACAGACCCACGCCGTCGTACCCCCAATTCCGCGCGCCGGGAAACTGAGCAACCGGCATCAGCTCGACGGCAGTGATGCCGAGATCTCTAAGATAGGCCAGATGCGAAATGGCGGAGTGGAAGGTTCCCTTGTCGGTCCACGTCCCGACATGAAGTTCATAAATAATGAGTTGCTCAAGAGGCACTCCATGCCAGTGTTGATCCGTCCAGTGAAATCGATCCGGATCGACGACCTCAGACGGACCGTGCACACCTTCCGGCTGGGAACGTGACGCGGGGTCCGGTCGCTCCTTGTCGCCATCGAGAATATAGACGTATCGATCGCCGGCCTCGACGTCTGGGATGATGATCTCGAAATGCCCACCGGCACTCCGAGCCAGAGGAACCGGCCGCCGGCCATGGCCGAGTAATTTAAGATCGACACGGTTGGCGTGAGGTGCCCAGACGTTAAATCGCACCTGGGATAGTTTATGGGTCAGGTTGGCGCCGATGTCTAACTGCCATAATTCTTCTTCTTGAGCCATGCCACAGTCTGCCAGATGGAGAGGTCGCATTCCAGCCTGGTCTTTATCCGACATAAAATTGGGAGTTCGGCTGATAGGTCGGATTACTGTTCACTGGCTATGCTCCTTCCTCCGAATGTTGTTTCCATGGAGGGGGTATGACTAAGCGGCGGTCAAGCACTGAAGACAAAGGGAAAGAGGCTGTCGGCGCGGGCGCGAGGGCCAAATCTACAAATAAGTCCGATGAACGTCAGCTCCCTCCCGCCATACAGGAAGTTGCGTCATTCAGCAATGTCGAGTTTTATGCGCGCGTTGCCCGCCGAGCTTATGATCTGTTTGAACGGCGGGGACGGGAGGAGGGGCATGATGTGGAGGATTGGCTGGAGGCTGAGCGGCTCGTGAAGGATGAATTGCTTCAAGACAGCGAGTCGACCATCTCATGAGAACATGGACAGGGCGATCCTATCCTCTTGGCGCGACGTGGGATGGAGAAGGCGTCAATTTCGCGCTCTTTTCTGAGAATGCCACCAAAGTGGAATTATGCCTATTTGATGGGCATGATTCAGCGCATGAATCTCACCGGATACCCGTGGAAGAACGCACCGATCAGGTGTGGCATGTCTATCTTCCGGAAGCTCGCCCCGGACAGCACTACGGTTATCGCGTCCACGGTCCCTACGAACCGGAAGCCGGCCATCGCTTCAATCCGGCCAAATTGTTGATCGATCCCTATGCGAAAGCGATCTCGGGTGCGATTGAATGGACCGATGCGATGTTCGGCTATCGGATGGGCGATGCAGCGGCGGATCTTTCAAAAGATGATCGGGACAATGCGGGTAACGTCCCGAAATGTGTGGTTATCGATCAAGCCTTTACTTGGGGCGGCGACCAATTGCTGCGTACAGCGTGGGACCAGACGGTCATCTATGAAGTCCACGTCAAGGGCTTTACTGCCCGTCATCCCGATGTGCCGGAGGCGCAGCGCGGCACCTATGCCGGGCTGACCTCGCCGGCGGTCTTGGATTATCTCAAGGCATTGGGCGTGACGGCGGTTGAACTCCTTCCCGTGCATCATTTTGTTCGGGATAAGCACCTCTACGATCAGGGACTCAGCAATTACTGGGGTTACAATACCATTGGGTTTTTTTCCCCGGATATTCGCTATGCTACGGCTCCCAAGCGCGGCGAGCATGTGCGAGAATTTAAGACCATGGTAAAAACCCTCCATAGTGAGGGGCTCGAAGTGATTTTGGATGTTGTCTATAACCATACAGCAGAAGGCAATCATCTCGGCCCAACCATGTCGTTTCGCGGCATCGATAATGCGGCCTACTATCGGTTGGTCCCCGACAACAAGCGCTACTACATGGACTATACCGGAACCGGCAATACGCTGAATGTCACCCATCCGCGCACGCTACAGCTCATCATGGATAGCCTGCGTTACTGGGTTCAGGAGATGCATATCGATGGATTCCGATTCGATTTGGCTTCGACGCTCGCTCGTGAACTGCATGATGTCGATCGCCTGAGTGCGTTTTTCGACATCATCCATCAGGACCCGGTGTTGTCTCAGGTAAAGTTGATTGCCGAGCCCTGGGATCTCGGAGAAGGCGGATATCAAGTCGGCAACTTCCCAATCGGGTGGGCAGAATGGAACGGCCGCTATCGCGATACGATTCGCCGGTATTGGAAAGGAGATGGCGGCCAAGCCGCTGAAATGGCCTATCGGTTAACCGGCAGCAGTGATCTGTACGAGACCAGCGGGCGACGTCCTCACGCCAGCATCAATTTTGTCACAGCGCACGATGGATTCACCCTCAACGATCTGGTGTCTTACAACGAGAAACACAATGAGGCCAACGGCGAAGGTAATCGGGATGGGACGGACGACAATTCCAGTTGGAACTGCGGCGTGGAGGGACCCACTGATAATCCGGACGTGAACGAGCTGCGAGACCGTCAGAAGCGGAATTTCCTGGCGACCTTGTTGCTTTCGCAGGGCGTGCCAATGATCTGTGGCGGCGATGAAATCGGCCGCACGCAGCGCGGCAATAATAACGCCTATTGCCAAGATAATGAGTTGAGTTGGTATGACTGGAAGCTGGACCGCTCGGCTCGCGATCTCTTCGCGTTCGTTCAGCAGCTCATTGCCTTGCGCCGCGAACACCCGGTCCTACGCCGTCGGCGTTTCTTTCAGGGACGGCAGATTTGGGGATCGGAAGTCAAAGACGTCGCCTGGTTCCGTCCCGATGGGAAAGAAATGACGGATGAAGATTGGAGCAAAGGGTACGTGCGATGTCTAGGCTTGCGTTTGGCCGGCGACGCGATCGAAGAGAAGGATGAAAAGGGGCGTCGAATCATTGGGGATACGCTCCTCATCCTGCTCAATGCTCACCACGAGCCGCTAGCCTTCACCCTGCCGGCGCACAAGCGCGGCGTCCGCTGGGAACCTCTCCTGGAAACCGCCGTACAAGAAGAGTCCAAATCAATAGCGCTTTTGAAAGGCGGGGACCCGTTCGATTTGGCTGCGAGATCCATCGCCGTGCTTCGCTTGCGCGGGCAGGATAAAAAACCTGCGTTGCATGAGTGAGCCAGGCTCATAAGTTCTACGGTTGGGACGTTTCCCTGTTCGAAAGAAGGACGACTAAGGTCGGATTGACTGTTGTGTGAGGGATTTGATACGGTGAGGCCACTGTTCATCCTCCCCGAAATTCTTCGCGTGCTGATCATACTGTCTTCTTCTTTCGTTCATTCGGATGCCGGGCAGTCGGTTTGCTGACGAAAATCAGTCCGGAGGGAATATGCATCTCAAACGACCGTACATCTGGGCGTTCATCGTAACGAGCAGCATGCTCATGGGCGGATGCGCAGGCTTGACGAAAGGGCGAGCGGACTTGGATATCGGGATGAAAGAGCGAGGAATCGCATCGTGGTATGGAGAGGATTTTCACGGGTGGGTGACGGCTAGCGGGGAGCCATATGATATGTATGGGCTCACTGCGGCGCACCGAACGTTGCCGCTGGGAACTATTGTGCGCGTGACGAATGCGGTGAACGGAAGACACGTCGTCATCCGCATAAACGACCGTGGTCCGTATGTCAATGGTCGGATTCTTGATGTGTCCTATGCCGCTGCAAAACAATTGGGGATGTGGCGTGATGGTATTGCGGCGATCCAACTGGAAGTCGTGGGTCAACATGGATTGGCTGCGGTGATGATTGAACCGACGACAGGAAGGGCCGAAGAAGTGCCCTCGCAGGGAATAGCGTTTCATGCCGTCTCGGTGTCGAC
>DATEPO010000055.1:0-6073 GCA_035273145.1 Nitrospiraceae bacterium | reverse complement strand
CTCATGGTGGCCGTCACGATCCTGATCGCAAGCGTCGCATACGGGGCCTATTGGTGGTCGTACGATCGATTTTATGTACGCACCGACAATGCGTACGTGACGGGCAACTTCATCCCGGTGTCGGCCCAAGCATCCGGAATTATTACGCAGGTGCTGACGGAAGAGACACAGTTCGTCAACAAAGGCGACCTGGTCATTCGTCTCGATGAGCATCAAGCCTATGCGGCACTCGGGCGTGCCAGAGGGCACCTCGGTGAGACGGTCCGCCGGATTGCCGCCCTCTTCATTCGACAACGGCAGCTCGGCGAGAAATTGGCGGCCCGCACGGCGCGCCTCGATTTGATTCGGCACGATATCGTGCGCTATCAACAGGCGTCTCCTCGCGGTGCCGTCTCGAAGCAAATCTTGCAGAATGCGTCGGATCAGTTGCGGGCGGTCGAGGCCGAGGTTCGGGAAACGCAAGCTGAATTCGATGCCCTCACCGCGGAAGTCGGAGGGACGAGCGTCATGGAACATCCGGCTGTGGAGTTTGCCAAGCATGAATTGATCGAGACGTTTCTCGAATATGACCGCCAGCAAATCCGGGCGCCGGCATCAGGTTATGTGGCTAAACGGAAGGCCCAGGTCGGGGATCGGGTGAAGCCGGGCACCACGTTGATGACAATTGTCCCCATGGAGCATCTGTGGGTAGAGGCCAACTTGCGGGAAACGGAACTGCGGGACGTACGCCCGGGTCAGTCGGCGGTGGTGACCGTCGATCTTCACGGGCGCAAACAGACGTACCACGGCACGGTGGAAGGACTGGTGCCAGGGACCGGAAGCGCCTTTGCCCTGCTGCCTCCGGACAATGCCACCGGGAATTTCATCCATATCGTGGAACGCGTCCCGGTGCGGATCGCGTTGCCGAAGGACGAGATTCGGGAACATCCGATTCGGCCGGGACTGTCCACCGTCACCGAAATCAACATCAGTGCGCCCGCGCAATCGATCTGGACGTCATTAGCGTCCTCTTCGACCGAAGAATACCAGACCGATATTTATGGGGATGAACTGACCGCCGCCGAAGCCATGGCGCAAGACGTCATGCTGGCCAATGTCGTCTCGAAGGAGCAGCGTTCGGATGCCGAGCAGTGGCGAAAGAACCAGGCGGCCATGCGGCCTCCGTCAACGCATCAACGACAGGAACCTGCCCATCAGGTGGCTACTCAGTCGAGTGTCGGCCATAGCATGGAAGGAACGCTTTCTCAACCGTGAAGAATACAAACAGAGGACACAGGCCCGCCATCAAGCGGTCCGAAAGGAACCGAGCGTGCATGCTGGGGGTCATGCTCCTCATCGGTGTGGGCACGCTGACGGCCGCCTACGGTCAGCGGTTTCCATCTGACGCTATCAGCGATCCAGAACATTCTTCACGAACACCCTCTATGCTGCGCGTCCCGGACTCACCGACGCCACACTTCAGACCGTTTACGCCGGAGTCGCACGTTCCATTCCGCAGCCCCGATCTGGGGTCGGCGTATTCTCCGCTCTCGCCGTCCATAGGTCCGGGGTCCGGTTCACTTGGACCAGGCGCTGGACCGGGGGCTTCGCGACGCAGTCCGGATACGGAACAAGGTCACCGAGACGGAGTCGAGAGCCAGCGTGTGCGATAACCGTTCTGCCGCGGTTCTGAATACTGAATCAGTCCTACTGAAGAACTGACTTTGATCTACTCTGCATCAAACGCGGTCCCGCCGGTCAGCGCGAGACGGGTGGAAAAGTCGGAGTAACGGAGGGAGGTCTTCTGCAGGCTGTCGTGCTTCTAGAGTGGGGAAATGTACGTCTCTGATCAAGTCGACTAATCGGCGAAATGTCGGCGTCAGTCTCTTTTCATCTGGGAAAGCGGCCGCGGGATCTCGATTACGACGCTGCACGCCTCTCCCTCTACGGCTCATGGCTCAAGACTTCTCACCTCAGCCCAAAACCCCATTCGATGTCGATGGCGCGGAATCGAATCCGTATTTGAGCAGCAGCTTTTGTATGCGGGGGCTCATCATGAAATCGAGGAATTCTTCTGCCGCACCAAGGGATGCCTTGCGACAGGTCCACACCACCGCTTCCCCGAACTGGACCGGCATAGACATTCCGGTCGGGGCTTCATCAATGATGCGCACTTCCCCGCTATTGATCGCATCCGCCCGGTAGACGATGCCCACGTCGGCCTTCCCCGTATGAACGAGATCCACGATCTCATCACTATGTTGACCGTGAAGAAGTTGGGAACGGTTTTTATATGAGGGGTCGAGCTTTGTGAACTCGCGGGCGGTGATTTCTCCCAATGTGGAGACCCTCGGGTCCGCGACGGCAATGCGGCTCGCTCGGTTCGGCAGCACCTCATGAAAGGAGATCGGTATGGTCCGTGAGGCCGACGACATGATGAGCACGAGAGAGGTCTGCGCGTAAATTCGAGGTCCTCCGTTTAGAGTCAGGCCTTTCTTGTGCAACCGCTCGACTTCCTCAACCGCTTCAGGAAGAAACACATCGATTTCGGCTCCTTTTTCAATTTGCCGACGAAGCGTGTGCGATGGGCCGTACACGACGCTGACCTTCGCTCCATATTCTTTCTCGAACATTGGCACGATTTCTTGGAAAGCCGGCTTCAAACTGTGGGCAGCCCCGATCGTCAGGGTTTCAGCTTGGACAAGGTTCCCCGTCGCAACGACGCTTGCAAGTCCACTGATGACACCCATCGCTACCCTCAATTTCAAAATTCCCGTCATGTTACTCCTCTTCCTGACCTTCTTTGTGAAGGTCTTTCAATAAAATTAATAGGAGATCGAATTAATAGTAGGAACCGGTGCGTTATCCAGCGTGAAAAACTCTGCATCGGCGTGAGGAACGTGAAGAAATTGGTTTCCAACGAATCAACAACGCCTTAATCTTTACCGGATAACGAGCAAGGCCAATGCCAAGTACGGTCTCCATTTGATCGCTCTCAGAAAGTTACCCAACCGCTACATTTCTAAAGAATCCTCTCAGGCTTCTTGCTGAACCGGAGAGCCGAGAGATATGATGGAAGTGTGAGATTCCGCACGATTCGCTCTGAGCGCATTTGAGCTTTCGGTTCAATGCAGAGTCGCAACAGAGCCTGAGAGAGCAGATTTGTGCTATGGCGGACGTCCTTTTATGGCCTACACAGCGATTGCGACGATCGGTAAGGATTTTGCTACGTCTCGGCAACCGAAACGCGAACAGGTTGCGTAGGACAGCACTGTCCATATGACTTTGACATGACTTTGATATTGACAGACACTCAATCCATTTATGGTAGACTCCGCGCATGAACCAAATTGTCCTCATTGCTCTGCGAAGGCCGTACACCTTCGTCGTTATGTCCATCCTTATCGTGCTGTTCGGTGGCCTGACGGTGTCCCACATGCCGACCGACGTCTTCCCGAATATCACGATTCCCGTCACCTCCGTGGTCTGGACCTACGCCGGCCTGCTGCCGCAGCAGGTGGAAGGGCGCATCACGTATCTGTTCGAACGATTCCTGACCTCGACGGTGGAAGGGATCAAGTACATCCATAGTCACTCCTATTACGGCAGCAGCATCATCAATATTTTTCTCCAGGACGAAGTGGATGTGGGCAGGGCCGAAGCGGATATCACCGCCATTGCGCAGACGGTCGTCAAGGCGCTCCCGCCGGATATTTCGCCACCTATGATCATGCGCCTCGCGCCCTCCTCGATCCCGGTGGCCATGCTCGAAGTCAGCTCCGACACGATGACCCCCGCGGAGCTCTATAATCTCGCCTACATGCGCATCCGCCCCCTGCTCGTGACGATCCCTGGAGCCGTTCTCCCGCACCCATACGGCGGCCAGGACATGCAGGTCATGGTCAACCTCGATCAGCAGAAATTGCTCGCCCGTCACCTGACTCCGGCGGACATTCACAATGCGCTCATGCAGCAATACCTCGTGCTGCCGTCCGGCGACATCAAGATTAAGACAACCGACTGGATCGTCCAGACGAATGCGTCACCGATGCAGATTGAGCATTTCAGCGATATCCCGATCAAGCGAGAAGGCAACGCGTTCATCTATCTGCGCGACGTCGCCAGTGTGCGCCTCATGGGCCGCGTGCAACAGAACGCGGTCCTGGTGAAGGGCAAACAGACCGTCATCATCGTCGTAATGAAGAGCACGGAAGCCTCGACCCTGTCCGTGGTGGAGGGGGTCAAGACGATGATCTCGCGCGCCGAGCAAATCGTCCCCGAGGGCGTGAGGATCAGGCTGCTCGACGACGCCTCGACCTTCGTGAAGGATTCGATCTCGGACGTCCTGCATGAAATGCTGGCCGCCGGGGCGCTGGTCGGCCTCATCGTTCTGTTGCTGCTTGGCTCATGGCGGGCCACGGTCATCGTGTGGACCTCGATTCCGCTGTCCATTTTGACGGCCATCATCGGCCTGCATTGGCTCAATGAGACGATCAATGTCATGACCTTGGGTGGATTGGCGCTGGCCGTCGGTATTCTGGTCGATGACGCCACCGTCATGATTGAGAATATCGATCGCCATCTCGAAATGGGCAAGGGGCTTGAAGAGGCAATCATCGACGCGGCCAATCAAATCGTCGTCCCGACATTCGTCGCCACCTTGTGCATCGCAATCGTCTGGCTCCCGCTCTTCGAGCTGAGCGGCGTGGCCGGCTACCTGTTCAGACCCATGGCGGAGGCGGTCATCATTGCGATGCTGGCCTCCTTCATCCTGTCGCGCACGCTGGTGCCGACCATGGCAAAATTTATGATGAAGAGTCACCATGTCCAACCCGCATGAGCCTCACGGGCAGCCTGCCCCGAAACCATCACGGAACGTCTTCGTCCGCTTCCAGCAGGGATTCGAGCGTGGCTTCAATCAGTTTCGCGAACGCTATGAGCTGTTGCTCGAACAGGCGATCGCCCATCGCCGCGCCTTCATCACCATCTCGCTGGCGGTCGCGCTGGGCTCCCTGGCGCTTTTCCCCTTCCTAGGACGCGATTACTTTCCCGAGATCCGGTCGGGGGTCATTCAGATGCATATGCGGGCGCCGCTCGGGACGCGCATTGAGGTGTCCGGCCGCATTGCCACGCTCGTCTCCAACAGCGTCGAAGAGTTGCTGCCCGGTCACGTCGAAAACATCGTCAGCAATTGCGGCCTGCCGGTCGGCGCCCATAACCTCGCCTTCATTCCGACGCCGACGATCGGCTCGCAGGACTGCGATCTGACAATCCTTTTAAAGGATGAAAAGTCGCCGGTGTGGGACTACCGGCGCATTCTCCGCACCGGGTTGACGGAGCGCTATCCGGGCACGGAATTCACGTTCCAGCCGTCCGATCTGACCGCAAAAATCCTCAACTTCGGCGCGCCTGCACCGATCGACGTGCAGATCAACGGCCCGGACAGTTACCCCAACTATGAGTTCGCGCGCAAATTGGCGGGCAAGTTGCGTCTGATCCCCGGCGCCACGGACGTGGTGATCCAGCAGACCATGCGCACACCGACCCTCATGGTCGAAGGCAACCGTACGTTCGGACTCGGCGTCAACCGGACCGAGAAGGACATCGCCTCCAATCTGCTCATGACGACCGCGGGAAGCCAACAGATCGACCAGATCTATTGGCTCGATCCCAAGACCGGCATGTCATACTTGATCAATGTCTATACGCCGCAGCCGCAGATCAATAGTATCAATAGTTTGAAGACCATTCCGGTCGAGTCCTCGAGCAATGGTTCAAATGGTTCAAATGATCATAACGATCATGACGTGCAGTTGCTGGGCAATTTGGCCAGCCTGACCGCGGAGGGCACGCCGGGCGTGATCACGCACGCGAATATTATGCCGCTGTTCGACATCTATGTCTCTTCCGAAGGGCGCGACCTCGGCGGCGTGCTGACGGATGTCGAACACGTGGCCCAGAGTATGAAGGACGACTTGCCGCGCAGCGCCGCCATCGAAATCCATGGCCAGGCCGCCCTGATGCACGACGCCTATTTCGAACTAATCTTCGGCCTGCTCGCCGCCATCGGGCTGGTCTATCTGTTGATCGTCGT
>DATEPO010000054.1:0-2267 GCA_035273145.1 Nitrospiraceae bacterium | reverse complement strand
TAACCCAGCACTCAGTACTCGTAACCCAGCACTATTTTTTATCCCATGCCCCAGCTTGCCCTGCTGCTTACCACGTTCATTTGGGGCGCTACATTTCCAGCCACCAAAGCCGTTCTCGAACAAATTCCGCCCTTGTCCTTCCTCTTCCTTCGTTTTTTGATCGGAACACTGTGCGCATTCGCCATACTCGCCCTCATGCGCAAGGCGCTACGCTGGGACCGGAAAACATTGACCCGAAGCGCAATCGCCACGGTCTGGCTGTTTCTCGGCTATGTGCTGCAAACCGTGGGACTGCAGTACACCAGTGCATCCAATTCCGCGTTCGTCACCGCATTGTACGTCGTCTTCGTGCCCTTGTTGCTCGGCCGATTTCAGCTGCGTATTTGGTTGTCCACGGCGCTCGCACTTGTCGGGTTATGGTGCCTGATCAATCCCACGGTATTAGTGAACCTTGGAGATCTGCTGACGTTGGGATGTGCCTTAGCCTTTGCTGCTCATATCGCCTGCTTAGAATCGTATTCGCGTGAGGGCGACCCGCGTTCCTTTTTTGTCTGGCAGATGGTGCTGATGAGCAGTATTTTATTGCCGACCATATGGCTGGAATCGCCGCAGGAGGGCGCCTTTTCTCCGACCGCCTTGCTCGTGACGGGACTGACCATCACCGGTGTCTGTGCGACCGGTGCATTTGCCGTGCAGGTGTGGGCTCAGCGACTCGTGCCCGCCCAACGTGTGGCGCTGATCTTTTCCCTGGAACCGGCCTATGCCGCGTGGTTGGCCTGGTACTTTCTGGGGGAGCAGATAAACGCGCGCGGGTTGCTCGGGAGCGCCATTATTCTTGCTGCGGTCTTGATCGGGGCGATTGCTCCCGAAGTGGAGAAGACGGCCGAATCCGTCGAATCCCCGGCCGCCTCCTAACAGGAATACCATGGCGCAAAAATTCGGCAATGGCCGATGGATCAAAGATGGCGTACTCGATAACCGGGTGCCGGGGACTGTCGTCGGGCGATTCACGTTGGCGGTATTGGGGCTTGTGGAGGTCTGTCTGAAGGGTGACTTCAAAGGCGAGATTGCCGGCAAAGCGATTCGCTTCCAGAATAGTCGATTTGAAGATGACGACCTGGCCGGACATGCATTGGGCGATTTTGAAATCCCGCAAGTCGGGGAGGTGAGTCTGATCTCGTTCGATCCGCATCCGAACTTGCCGCCACATCCCTATATCGAATGGTTCTCTATTCGCAAGAACCATTATCGCATCGAGTTGAATCCGGAAGATGCGTCGATTCTTTCCGATGTAGATGCGGCCGCATTGGATGCCGACAGCACAGCGATCCGGGAAGCCCTCAGCTCTCAGCTTCGTTCCACGCGCGATCGTAATGATTCGGATTGGATATGACGTTCCGTGGAACGCTTCATATGTCTACATGCTCACCGGAAGTTTGAATAGTGAACCATAAACGTCGAAATATACCGTAAACCAAATTTCGGTTTGCTGTCGAAGGTTGAGTTCGTAGGCCTTACTGCTTCACTGTCCCACGTCGCTTTCCTATCTTTCCCTAGATCTCTTGAAATAAATAGTCAGGCCAAACTAAAGGCTCAGGCCAGTGGCCGAGTATCGTGAAGGAGAAGAAACGTAAGGCATATTTTGTAAAGGCGCTGGCCAATTCGATGTAGGCGGTTGTAGTACTAAAGTCGCAGTACCTATTCCGAAGATGAGTGGCAAAGTCAAGAGCGCCGCACTATGGTACAGCCGTTCCTAAGAACAAGGAGAACGGAATGGGATCATACAATGACAAAATTGCGTTACATCGCCGGCCTGTGCGGACACCGAATCTCATGAGTCCCGGTAGCGGTGTCTCTTCTACGTGCATGCCTTCCTCAGTCATTCGTCTTCTCATCGTGACCGACTATCCGGTTGTGCGCCATGGACTGAGGCAAATTTTTGGTGGCGCCACGGATATTCATATTGTCGCTGAAGCGCGCGGGGCCGCGGACTCCATGAAACAGATCGGCGCCTGCCGTCCCGATGCGGTCCTCCTCGACTTCGAGGGAAAGGCAAGCTATGACCTGTTTTGTCAATCACAGATGCACCATGGCCATCTTCCCATTCTGATCTTCAGCACGGCATATGATCGGTATGCGAAGAAAGCTTTTCACCGTGGAGCGATGGGATATATAACCAAGGACCACGCTCCCGATCATTTGGTTCTGGCGATTCGTGGGATCGTAGCCGGCGAACGATATGTATGGCCGCCGATTGTTCTCGGTTG
>DATEPO010000053.1:0-2384 GCA_035273145.1 Nitrospiraceae bacterium | reverse complement strand
TACCTATGAGAATGGTGAAGTCGTCGTGAAAAGTCTGACCTTCGACCATCACAAGATGCTGTGAACGTGACCGCCATAGATTTGCGTATTCAATTTCCGAGGAGTATTCGCCAACGATTGGCAGGCTACGTGCACCTTGGCCGGATGATCGATAAGTGTCGAGCTCTTCAAGCGGGCATGCAAGGCGACTATATCTATCCCTGCCCGCTGGATGAGCAGCTCTTACAATTCGCCGGGATTTCATCGGAGGAATTCTTGCGTGAGGTCCGAGATAAAACCGATCGAGAGATGGCCGAGTGGTTCCGGACGACAGCCACTGTTCACACTCCATTAGAAATTGAATCGTGGAATGACATGATGTTGACCATCGGACCGAACACCGAAGACAAATGGTCCTATTTCAAGAAGACCCGCGATGCGATCGATCCACATCGAACAGACATCACCACGTGGGCCGATCTCTTGGACTTAGAGGAGAAACGAGCGGTACCGCTCCGAGTGGGAGCAGCGACAGGAGGGCGTGGCTGATGCGACAGAGGAAGACGAACGCTTTGATCATGGCAGCGATGCTTGCAGGAGCCCTCAGCCTCGCAACAGACAACACCGGGACTGCCGAAGAGCTTCCGCGCGAGGCGGTCCTGCCGCTCGCATTGGCGAATAAGGCAGCCTCGGCTGCGCTGGAGAAGTGCAAGCAGGACGGCTATCGGGTCAGTGTTGCGGTCGTCGATCGGGCCGGTCTGATTAGAACGCTGCTGAGAGGGGATGGAGCAGGGCCTCACACGACGGACAGCAGCACCAAAAAAGCCTACACCGCCGCCAGCCTTCGCCGGCCGACGAGCGAACTGGCTGAGATGATCGCGAAAGTGCCGGCGCTCCAATCGTTACGCGATATGAACGAAAAGATCCTGATGCTGGGCGGCGGCTTGCCGATTGAAATCGGCGGCGAAGTGGTCGGCGGGATCGGCGTCGGCGGCGCGCCCGGAGCGCATTTGGATGATGCCTGCGCACAAGCCGGATTGGACTCTATTGGAGCAACACCGAAGAGTTCAGGCACCAAATAGATCGAACATCATTTCAGTCCTTCTCCACTCGTGCCACCGCCGAATCCCCCAAAATTGCCTCCAAATCCACCCTGACCGCTTCCCCAAAATTCGCCTCTGCGCAAACGCCCGAACGGATGGCGTAAGTCGGGCCGGCTGATCCACCATAGAAATGCAAAGGCGCCGACCCCCGTGAAGACCGTCAGAATAAGTCCGAGTCCCTTCAGATGAGCGCGACTCGGTTCCCCCACCCGAACATCGTGTAATCCTGACGCGAGCGCCACCGCCGTCCGGTACAATCCTTCCCCATACTCGCCTTGCAGAAAGGCCGGATCGACATACTGACGACCCACATCCTCTACCATAGCGGAAGTCACTCGTCCGACCAATCCCTTGCCCACCGTCACTGCCGCGCGCCGCTCTTCAATCGCCGCCAAGATCACGAGCCCATGTTCTCTTTGGGCCGACCCGACTCCCCAGCGTTGGTAAATGGTAGCGGCATACTCATTGGCAGATCCATACGGCGCAAGATTCTTGACGGTGACGACGACCATCTCGACGCCCGTCTTTCGCTCCAAATCTTGACACACGGATCGAATGCGCGCCTTCCAGTCGGGATCTAAGATACCGGCCTGATCGGTGACATACCCCAACGGTTGCGGAACAGGAGGGCGATCAGGAGCCGTCGCCGATGCAGAATGAGGAATACCGCAGAAAGCCAATATCAGAATGCCTGCGGCAATCGAATACGGCCTAAGTTCTGAAATCCATGACATCATCGAACCCATAACGTCATTGCAATCGTCCTTCAGCTCGCAACTGACCGATACGCGCAGCGATCGCCTCCAACGCACCAAGATACCGCTCGAAGAGGCGAGGAAGTTCACCCGGACCGGGGGAAATCAACCCGCGCTTGAGGTTCCAGACTTCCCGAAGCACAGCGGCATCGATGCCTAGGGCGGACGCAAGATCGCTCAATAGACTGTCCGTCGTGCGAGGAACCGGCATGTGCAGCTCACGAAACAGGGCTCGCAGGCACGCCAGCAGCGCGGTCAGCGAGAGCGGCAAAAGAATGCCCATGGCCTCCATGGTCGCCGCCCCTTCCACCAAGCGCTGGCGGAGACGCAGCAAATTTCCACGGACCTCCTGCTCGCACTGCAGACTTAAGTGGCTCGTATCGATCACCAAGCCGACGAATGGATCGTGTCCCATCAACACATGATGGCACGCCGCCATGTCCGTATACTCTAACGGGAAGGTCGAGGCCGATCCGCGCAACTCCTCCTCCGTTAAAAACAGCGGGACAGGGATCTGCTCTTTTTGGAAGCGCTTGTGAATTTTCGT
>DATEPO010000052.1:0-3940 GCA_035273145.1 Nitrospiraceae bacterium | reverse complement strand
CCATGAGTGAAGCCGTCGGATCGTTGAAGGCTCTGCGGGCCACCGACCCCGCCGTCTATGCCGCCATTCGGGCTGAGGAAAAGCGCCAGCGTGAAAAGCTCTTGCTGATTGCCTCTGAGAACTTTGCCAGCTCGGCCGTCTTAGCGGCTCAGGGCTGTTTGATGACGAATAAGTATGCCGAAGGCTATCCCGGACGGCGCTACTATGGCGGTTGTCAATTTGTCGATACGGTGGAAGATCTGGTGATTCAACGCGCCAAGCAGATCTTTGGTGCGGAGCATGTCAACGTACAACCCCATTCGGGATCGCAGGCCAACATGGCGGCGTATCTCTCGGTTCTCAAGCCTGGGGACACCATCCTGGGGATGGACCTCGCTCAGGGCGGCCATTTGACGCACGGCAGCAAAGTCAATTTCTCCGGCATCTTGTTCCAAGCCTTTAGCTATGGGGTGGATCGTCAAACGGAAATCATCGACTATGACGCGGTCCAACGTCAAGCCGAAGAGTGCCGTCCCCGGATGATTGTCGTCGGTGCCAGCGCCTATGCCCGGACGCTGGATTTTCCACGATTTCAGGCCATCGCGAAATCAGTAGGCGCGTACTTAATGGTCGACATCGCCCATATTGCCGGCCTTATTGCCGCCGGCCTGCATCCGAATCCGGTTCCCTATGCGGATTTTGTCACGACCACGACGCATAAAACCTTGCGCGGTCCTCGCGGCGGGATTGTCATGTGCAAGGCTGAACATCAGAAGGCTGTCGACAAGATTATCTTTCCCGGTCTGCAAGGCGGTCCTCTCATGCATGTCATTGCCGCAAAGGCCGTCGCACTACAGGAAGCGCTATCCCCGGCATTCAAGGCGTACCAGCGACAGGTTCTCGCAAACGCTCGCGCGCTCGCGGCCGGACTCATCGAACGGGGGTATAAAGTAGTCTCAGGCGGAACCGACACGCATTTGATGCTCCTCAATCTCTCCTCTAAAAATGTGACCGGCAAAGAAGCGGAGACCGCATTAGATGCCGCGGGCATCACCGTGAATAAGAATGCTGTGCCGTTCGATGAGAAACCGCCGGCCGTGGCGAGCGGGATCAGGCTGGGCACGCCGATCGTCTCGACCCGCGGCATGCAGGAGAAGGAAATGGGCGAGATTGTCGGGCTCATCGACCGTGTGCTCCAAAAGCCGCAAGACAAACGGGCGCAACGTGAGGTGCGTCAGCAAGCCAAGGCCCTCTGTAAACGATTCCCGATGTTTCATCTCTACGACGCGTCGCCCGTATGATCGAGGGACTCTGGTGAAATGTCCCTTCTGCGATGACTTAGAAGACAAAGTGGTCGATTCACGGATGGCCAAGGAAGGCCAGGTCATCCGCCGCCGCCGTGAATGCCTCTCCTGCAAGCGCCGATACACGACATACGAACGCGTGGAGGAAAGCCTCCCGATGGTGGTGAAGAAAGACGGACGGCGAGAATCGTTCGATCGTCTGAAAATTCTATCCGGCATCACCAAAGCCTGTGAAAAACGGCCGATCAGCGTCTCGACCATCGAAGCGGTCACCGATCGGATTGAAAAACGGATTCAGGAGATGGGGGAGACGGAGTTGTCGAGCAGCGCAGTCGGGGAAGAGGTGATGAAGGAGTTGCACAATCTGGATCAAGTCGCCTATGTCCGGTTTGCGTCGGTCTATCGCGAGTTCAAGGATATCGACCAGTTCATGGATGAACTCAAAGTGCTTGCGCGCGAGCGACGAGAAAAATAAGCCGTCGTTCTCATCCCGCTTTCGTTCCGTCCCTTCTATCCACGCCGTTGTCCCTATGGTACTCTTCTCATGCCCCTTCGACACAAAGAACGCATGGGTGTGATGATGCCTGCGGCGCGGACTGCCACCAAACAAACGCCGGCCATGAAAAAGCAGACGGTTGCAACACCGACGATGGTCGCCATCATCGGGGCGGGCCGCGGCGGCACGGCCTTGATGGAAATTTTTGCGCAGGATCCATTGGTGCAAATCGTTGGCATCGCCGAAGTGAACGCCAAGGCTCCCGGCGTGAAACTCGCCAGGCGATTGACGATCCCGGTGGTGCGCAACTATCACGAGCTGCTCGCGCTCGAGAACGTCGATTTGATTATCGATGTGTCGGGGAATCCCACCGTTGAGAAATCGTTGGAGGATTTTCATCGGATGGGCGTGACTATCATCGGCGGGGCCAGTGCCAAATTCATGTGGCAGTTGATCGAAGCACGCATCCGGGCGACCGCGGAAATCGAAAAGACGCTCACCAAATATCAATCACTGTACCGGCTTTACGTCAAAGAGGCCGGCGCGGCGGTCACGGAGGAACGCACCCGCATTGCGTGCGAGATCCATGACGGCCTGGTGCAGAGCCTCGCCGGGGTCAATTTCAAATTGGATCTCTGCGAGCAGCTCATGCTGAAGGATCCTCATGCCTGCCAGGCCACGGTTCGGCAAACTCGTACTGAATTGAAGCTCGCCATTCAGGAAGCGCGACAGGTCATCTTCAATCTTCGTCCGCTGCACTACGATCAGCTCGAACTGATTCCGGCGTTGACCAACTATCTGAAGTCGTATGAGACCCAGTCCCATATCAAGACCGAATTCACCGTGACGGGCGATGAAAAAACGATGCCGCCGAGGACGAAAATCTTTCTCTTTCGAATTTTGCAAGAAGCCCTCAGTAATGTCGAAAAGCATGCCAAGGCGGATCTCGTCAAGGTGCATCTGGCAATTGGACGCGACACGCTGACTGTGACCGTGAGGGACAACGGGGTCGGGTTCGATGTCGAGGCGATTTCGCGCAATCCGGAGAAGTGGGATCACTTCGGTCTACGTGGCATTGTCGACCGGGCACGATTGGTCGGAGGGCAGGCGAAAATTGAATCGAAAAAAGGACGAGGCACCAGGGTCGTGATGCACGTCCCGCTCAAGAAGGAGGCCGTGCGCAATGGATCGAATTAAGGTGCTGATTGTCGATGATCACCGTGTCGTTCGAGAAGGGCTCTCGGCGATTTTAAAGAGCAAGGACAATATTCAGGTGCTCGGTGAAGCGCAGGATGGCCTGGAGGCGGTCGAAAAAGCCCGGTCGCTGCTCCCCGACGTCATTCTCATGGATGTGAGCATGCCCAAGATGACCGGCGTGGAAGCCACGCGCATCATCAAGCGAGAATTCCCGCATATCGGGATTATCGCGCTCACCATGTACGAGGAACAACAGTACATTTTCGACCTGGTTCGCGGCGGCGCCACGGGGTATTTGCTCAAAGATTCCGATTCCGACCAAATCGTCAAGGCAATCCAATCGGTCTACCGCGGAGATTCACTCATCCATCCCGCTGTCGCGAGCAAAATCCTGGCGGAGTTCTCGCTCATGACCCAGAAAAAAGGCAAGAAGTCGTCATGGGTCGAGCATGACTAGACCGAGCGAGAAATTACGGTGCTGCGTCTCGTGGCCGATGGCAAGACCAATAAGGAAATTGCCAACAATCTGGATCTGAGCGAGAAAACCGTCAAGAACCACGTCCGCAACATTTTCCACAAGCTGCAAGTCTACGATCGCACGCAAGCCGCGATCCTCGCCATCCGAAAGGGCCTGATCGAACTCGACCCGCGACCGTAGCAAGTAGGAAATCAGCAGACGTCAAGTGGCCGAGCACCTCCGTCAGGTCATGCCGACAACGAAGGTGCTGTACATGTCGGGCTTCACGGAAGATGCGGTCCTCCTTCATGGCGTCCTCTCGGCCGAAGACGCGTTTCTGCAAGAGCGTTCACCTCATCTTCATTAGCCCCAAAAGTGCGCGCCGTGCTCGACGCTGCCGGTACTCCACGTAGCTGACGGCACGAACGGTTTTTGGAGTGATCGCCTTCACGTCTGTATGGCCAAACGGCTCGTGGTGTGCTCCATGAAATTATCTCAGGACTGTTC
>DATEPO010000051.1:0-4584 GCA_035273145.1 Nitrospiraceae bacterium | reverse complement strand
CAGACTTATATGCCAGTGGAAAGTCACCGGAACAATTGGTTCAGGAAAAGGGGCTCACGCAGGTCTCCGATGAAGGGGCGCTGGAAACGATAA
Organism: Nitrospiraceae bacterium; assembly: GCA_035273145.1. Classification (GTDB taxonomy): domain Bacteria; phylum Nitrospirota; class Nitrospiria; order Nitrospirales; family Nitrospiraceae; genus JAICXS01. The sequence continues at coordinate 4,491 of DATEPO010000051.1, read as the reverse complement.
TCAATGATGTGATGGCGAAGAACCCTGCACAGCTTGCGCAATACCGTTCCGGCAAGGATCAGGTGCTGGGGTTTTTCGTGGGGCAAGTCCTAAAGGCGTCAGGAGGGAAAGCGAATCCGGGGAAGGCGAATGAGTTGCTGAAGAAAAAGCTGACGGGTCCGACGTAGTGTGGGGCGTCGAGAGTATTTGAAACAGATCGCTAGTTTTCAAGGACGTATCGCAGAACACCAAGAAAAGATGAGACACGAACGTTCGCGGTCTCAACCGAATGAAGGCCGCATCCATCATTGGCAAATTGAGATCGAGACGTTTCAAGAAGAAATCAAGAAAGCTGAAAAGCGCTTGAGAAGAGGGACTAGATGAAAACGTTGGCTCCAGACAAGATAAGGCAGAAGAAGGAGTTACTCGACAGCCTGTTGGAAGAACTCAGTGAAGAATGCCGCCATACGACAGACCTCATTGCGAAACTTCATGCAAGACGGAGTGGAAAGATTAAGCGAAGCGACATTCTTTCCGAGTTATGCGCTTCCATTGTCCATCTGCATGCTCATACAAGGGATTTACCCGATCTGATCTATGATGAGTATGACGAGGAGGAATAGAGCATTCGAAATCGCTAGGCAGGTCAAGAAGGCTTACTGTAGGTGCCATTATTCCCTGTGCAGTGCCAAAAAGTGACTTTTGCGTTTCCTTTGATTATCTAGGAAATGTTGAGAATGCATACTTGCTTGCACAAATAAACTTTTCGACTTTATAGACGGAGCGATCGATGAGCGCAATTAGAAAAATCACCGGGCGTCAGATTGTCGATTCCCGCGGAAACCCCACCGTTGAAGTGGATGTCATACTGGAGAGCGGAGCGCAGGGGCGGGCGGCGGTGCCGTCCGGCGCGTCCACTGGTGAAAAAGAAGCGATTGAGTTGCGGGATGGCGATAAGAAGCGGTGGATGGGGAAGGGGGTCTCGAAAGCGGTCGGGAACATCAGCAAGCTGATCTCACCGAAAGTGCGTGGCATGGAGGCCTTCGATCAAGTCGCGGTCGATCGCGCGATGATTGAATTGGATGGGACGAAGACGAAAAGCCGGCTTGGCGCCAATGCCATTCTTGGGGTTTCGCTGGCCGTGGCGAAGGCGGCTGCGGCTGAATCCGGCCAACCGCTCTACCGGTATCTGGGCGGCGCGAATGCCCGGACGCTGCCAGTCCCGATGATGAATATCATCAATGGCGGCGCGCATGCGGACAATCGCCTCGATCTTCAAGAGTTTATGATTATGCCGGTGGGCGCGCCCCGGTTCAGCGAGGCGTTACGGATGGCCACCGAGGTGTTCCACACGCTCAAAGGCGTGTTAAAGAAGAAAGGACTCAGCACGGCAGTGGGGGATGAAGGCGGGTTTGCCCCCGATCTTGGCTCGAATGAAGAGGCGCTGGAATTCATCGTGCAAGCGATTGAACAGGCGGGATATAAGCCGGGAAAGGATATGGCGTTAGCTCTCGATGCCGCTGCCAGTGAATTCTACGAGAAAGGCCGGTACCGCTTGGAAGCGGAGAAACAACCGGATCATTCACCGGATGAGATGATTCGGTACTATCAACGCCTGGTAGATCGGTACCCGATCGTGTCTATAGAGGATGGGTTGAGCGAGCTGGATTGGAAAGGTTGGAGGATGCTGACCGAACGCTTGGGCGACCGGGTGCAATTGGTCGGTGACGATATTTTCGTGACGAACGTGGAGATCTTCTCACAAGGCATCAAAGAAGGGATTGGGAATTCGATCCTGATCAAATTAAATCAAATCGGAACCCTGACGGAGACGTTGGAAGCCATCGAACTGGCCAAGCGATCCGGCTATACGGCCGTGGTCTCACATCGGTCCGGCGAGACTGAAGATACGACCATTGCCGATGTCGCAGTGGCGCTGAATACCGGCCTCATTAAAACCGGATCTTTATCGCGGACGGATCGGATGGCCAAATACAATCAGCTCCTCCGAATCGAAGAGGAGTTGGGAAGCGCCGCTCTCTATCCAGGACGGACAGGGATGCGGCGAAAAGGGATGTCGTAACGATTAAGATGACCAGACGAAACCGTAGTCACCAGTCCGTACAACGGATTCAGCAAACCGGGAAGCGGATTGCATTGGTGGTCGGCGGTATCTTCGCGGTGGCACTGACGGTCTCATTGTTTTTCGATGAGATGGGCGTTCGCCGGTATATCGCGATGCAGAAGCACGCGCGCGAACTTGAATTGGACATCAAGGAACTGGAACAGACGAACGCCGACCTTCGCATTGAGGTCCGGCGTATTCAGCATGATCCGGTCAGAATTGAAGAATTGGCTCGTGAGCGACTGGGTTTTGTCAAAAAAGGGGAGACGGTGTACCAGCTCGTGCCGGAATCGAAGTGAAGTGAAACGCCGCTGATCTGGCCAGATTCGTTCCAGCGGCCATGTCACCTTCCTCTTAGTCACCCCCTCTAGAAAAACATTGCCTGCCAAGCGTGCTCTTCCCAAACAGTATTTGCTCGTTGGGCTTCGAGAGGGAGATAGTCCTCTCGGTTCCTGTCGCTCTTTTTGCTCGCTGAGGCGAAAAGGCTTGTCATTTTTACGATCAGCGTAGAGAATGACCAAAGAGCAACCTTGATTGCCGAAGAGGCAATAGTGCATCCATCAATGTGGTGAGAACGATGAAATCGGGCACGGTCGCGATCATAGGATGCCCCAATGTTGGGAAATCGACGCTGTTGAATACGCTGCTCAAGGAGAAGGTTGCGATCGTTTCCAACAAGCCGCAGACGACGCGAACCCGCATTCTGGGTGTCCTGCATCGGCCTGAGGCCGAAATTGTCTATCTCGATACGCCTGGGCTGCACGAACCGCAACATCAGCTCAATCGCCGCATGGTGCGAACGGCCATGGAGGCCATACCGGAGGCGGATCTTCTCTATGTGATGATTGAGGCCCTACGGCCTTCGCTCGGCCCACAGGATCGTTTGGTCGTCCAGCGCGTTCGCGAAGTGACGGCCAAGAGCAAGCAGCCCGTTTTCCTGTTGATCAACAAGGTGGACGTGGTAAACAAATCCCGCATCCTGCCGCTTATCGAGGCGGTGCGTACGGCGTTTGAATGGACGGAGATCGTGCCGATTTCGGCTCAAACGGGCTTCAACCTCGATCGTTTGTTGGATCTCACTGTAGCGCTCTTGCCTGATGGGGATGCGATGTACGATCAGGATATGCTGACCGATCAGACAATGCGAACATTGGCCTCCGAACTCATTCGTGAGAAGATTCTCCATCACACGCGAGAAGAAATTCCCTACTCGGTCGCGGTGGACATCGAGCAATTCGTCGAGGAGGGGCGTCTGGCCAGGATCGCGGCCTCGATCCTCGTCGAAAAAGATTCTCAGAAGGCGATCGTGATCGGAAAGAATGGCGAACGCTTAAAGATAGTCGGCACCGAGGCGAGGCTCGACATGGAGCGCATTTTCGGGATGAAGGTCTTTCTCGAATTGTGGGTCAAAGTCAGGCCGGCCTGGCGCGAAGATGAACAGGTCTTAGGGGAATTGGGATATTAAAGAACGGTCATAAAGTCATCATGGCATAAGGTGATCAAGTCCCGACTGAAGACTTGAAGACATTCAGCTTTCTAGATGTCTATGCAGCCTATCGAACGTACACGTTCCATCGATCGCGACCCCGTGAAGGATCTCCCCAAGGAGTCTGATAAGGGACAGAGCAGGTTTGACCTGGTCTTGGCCTCCTTCCAGCGGTTGCTGCGGCGAGGGGCGATCACGAACATCAGCAAGATGCTCGGGAAGATGCACCCGGCTGATACGGCGAAGCTCATCGAACATCTGTCCTCACAAAAGGAAAAACGGACGATTTTTGAACTAGTCCGAGGTGAAACGCTGCGCGGTAAAGTGCTCAGCGAAATGGACCCCAACGATGTCTCGCAAGTGCTTACGGATATTGCGCCTGCTGATGTCGCCATGTTGCTGAGGGATCTTGGCAAGGACGATGTGGCGTATCTGCTCGGTCTGTTGCCGGAGGAACAGGCGAAAGAGATCCTCAAGCTCATGCGGACCGAAGACTCTTCGGAAATTGAAGAAATTCTGAAATATCCGAAGGACACGGCCGGCGGCATTATGACCACGGAATTCTTTTCGCTTCCCGAGGAAACCACGGCGCAGGAAGCGATTCGCCGTTTACAGCATGCCACCGATGCGGAAATGGTCTTTTACATTTACGTGACGGACAAGGAGGATCACCTGGTTGGCGTATTGTCCTTGCGCCAATTGTTGACGGTGCCCCCGGTGACGCCGCTCAAACACATTATGGCGCGCGATGTCATCAGCGTGGCCGTCGATATGGATCAAGAAGAAGTCTCCCGACAGGTCGCGCGCTACAATCTGCTCGCGATTCCCGTTGTCGAGAAAGACAACACGCTTGTCGGCATTATTACTGTCGATGACGTGGTGGACGTGATTCGCGAAGAGG
>DATEPO010000050.1:0-5849 GCA_035273145.1 Nitrospiraceae bacterium | reverse complement strand
GGAGATGCCGTTGGTGTCCATTTCCAATTCACAACGCCACCCGCTCCCCTGGTCGGCATGGCAGGCGACGGTATATCACGGGCTTCCTACCGACCTCTATAGCTTTCATCCGATGCCGGGGAAGTATCTGGCGTTCCTTGGCCGCATCTCTCCCGAAAAGCGCCCGGATCATGCGATTGAAATCGCGAAGCGTGTCGGTATGCCGTTGCGGATCGCTGCCAAGGTTGATCCGGCGGATCGGAACTATTTCGAAGCCGAAATCGAGCCGCTCTTGTCGCATCCTCTCGTGGAATACGTCGGCGAGATCACGGACGATGAAAAGGACGATTTTCTAGGGGACGCCTATGCCATGCTCGCTCCATATGATTGGCCCGAGCCCTTTGGGCTGGTGTTGATCGAGGCGCTCGCATGCGGCACACCTGTACTGGCCTATCGGCGAGGATCCATTCCCGAGATCATCAATGACGGAGTTACAGGGTTCGTATGCGATGACTTTAACGACATGGTGTCGGCGGTTGACCGTATCGGAACCTTGCAGCGATCCCACTGCCGCGATGCATTCGACGCAAGATTCTCAGCCGAACGAATGGCGCTGGACTATATCAACGTCTATCGCCGATTATTGGGCGGAGAGCCGGATCAGACAAGCGGGGACAGTGGATGGGCGGACTCTCAAATCCTATTGGATCGCTGGTAAGCCTGACCGTAAGCATGAATCGAAAGGACAGGAGGAGGACGTGGCTTATGCAGCGCGTTCCGATGCGGAGCAAGAGGGGCAGTGCGACGGACGATTCCTTCTGAGGAGTCGGGACTTCGGTTTTCTGTGGGCCGGGCAAGTCATTTCGCAAATCGGTGACGGCCTGAACAAGGTTGCGCTGTTATGGTTTGTCTATGACTTGACCGGGTCCGCCTTAAAAATGACCCTCATCGGTTTGCTGCAGACCATCCCTCCTCTTCTCTTGGGTCCTCTGATCGGCGTGTATTTGGACCGGCTCCCGAAAAAATCGGTTATGGTGTGGATCGATGTGCTCCGCACTGTGCTGGTCTTGCTGATCCCAGTGCTCTATGCTCTGGACTGGCTCACACTGAACCGGCTCTACGCCCTTGTCTTTATGACCGCCATCGTCTCGACGGTGTTCGGTCCAGCCCTCGTGTCGTCTGTCCCTTTGATTGTGGCTCGCACGCAACTTACCGCCGCCAACGCCCTGCTGCAGAGTTCGACGAACCTCGGTGTGCTCGTCGGACCGGCGCTGAGCGGGTTCGGCATTGCGTTGATCGGAGCGCAAAACGTGCTCTACGTGAATGCCGCGACCTTCTTCGTGTCCGTGCTCTGTTTGCTGCCGATCCGGGTGCGTCGCCTGACACTGCCTCGTGGAGCCGCGGAACATCCTCCACACGTCGCACGCGAAATGTGGGAAGGTTTTCGTTTCGTGTTTTTGCAGCATCAACCGGTGTTGGCGCTGATGATGACGGCGGCGCTCTACAGCCTCGCCTCCAGCGCCTTCGTCTTTATGTTGCCCGTCTTTGCAAAACAGTTGCTCCATATGGGACCGGTCGAGTTGGGCTGGCTTTGGTCGGCATTGGGAATCGGCATGTTATCCGCTTCAGCGTGGCTCGCCTGGCTGGATCAGGGAGATGTCGCCCGCCGGTTCCGTCTCATTTCCGGCGCTATGGCTGTCGGTGGAGCCGCCATCTGCAGCTTGAGCGTCATGGACCGGCCCTTCGCCGCAGGCCTGCTCATGATTATTATCGGGGCCAGTACGGCACTGTTCACACCGGTCGTCTGGGCCGTGCTTCAAGAGATGACCCCCGGCCATATGTTGGCCCGAGTCATGACCACCTTCAGCACAGGGGGCATGTTCGCCGCCATGCTGGGCATGACGGCATTTGGATGGACCGCGGATACCCTCGGCGCATCCATGAGCCTCATCGGCATCGGATTGATTCTTCTGATGACCGCTTTCATGGCGGCTCGATTCAGCCGACGTTGTGAGACGGCACAAGAGGCGATCATGGACCCTTTGCCGGCCGCGTAAAGGGCGGCCCGTCTCAGTATCCGTAAAGTCCCTCCGCTTTCTTTAACCAAGGAGTGTGAATGATGACGGTCGTCGCTCCGGCGAGACAGGGCCTCGCGATTGGTCTTATCTACGTGTTGGCACTTACAGTCCTTCCTGCCTATGCCGAAGAGCCGAAAGCGCCCCCAAAGCCAGCGGAGCAGCCTAAAGACAAACCTACTGAACAGCCAAAAGAGCCTAAGACACCCGATAAGGCGTCCGAACCGAAAGGGCCCGATGTCAAGGGACCGGCTCCTGCCTCGCCTCCGAAACCGATGGACACAAAACCGACCAAGCCGGTTGAGCAACCGAAGGAATCGAAGTCTCCCGACAAGGTCCCTGAGTCGAAGGGAGCGGAGACAAAGAGCAGCCCTTCAGAGCCGTCGACATCCCCCAAGCCGGCCGATGCGAAGGCTTCTGAAGCGGCGAAACCGCCGCCTACCCCCATTGTCTCAATCAAGCTGGCGTTGATGGCGGACCCGCGCCTCTTCCCCTATGAAATCAATGTCGATATGAATGGAGATGTCGCCACCTTATCGGGGAAAGTCGGCACTGAAACGGAGAAGGCATCTGCCACGGAAATCGCTCAAGCGAGTGAAGGCGTCAAGTCCGTAACGAACAATCTTGAAGTCGCCAAAGATTTGCCACAGGCCCTCGCGCGAAAAAAAGATGAGACGATCACGCAGTACGTGAAAGATCGTTTTGGAAAAAGCAAAACACTGGAGTCGTCGCATTTCGAGGTGAAGACCGAAGACGGTATTGTGATGCTGACCGGAAAAACCAAATTTTTGGTGATTGCGTTAGAGGCGGCCGAGGCAGCCAGACAGGTGCCCGGCGTTAAGGCGGTGAAATCAGACGGCATTCACCTGGAGGGTACGGAATGACATGCCGTCGCGACGGACTGCACGACGGGTGGACATGCGTCTGCCTCCCTCATGACCCCGCTCGTGTCACATGACCGTCCGACACATGGACGTCTACGTGTGAGAGAGCCTCATCTACTCCTAAGCCGAGACTTTGGGCTGGTCTGGTGGGGGCAATTGATTTCCCAAGTCGGTGACGGCGTCTCCAAACTCGCGCTCCTCTGGTTTGTCTATTCGGTCACGGGGTCGCCGATCAAGACCACGGTCATCGGCATGCTCCAAACGATCCCACCGATTCTTTTCGGACCGCTCATCGGTGTCTACTTAGATCGGTTACCGAAAAAACCGGTCCTGATCATCACCGATCTGCTGCGCGCACTGCTGATCGGCCTGATTCCGTGCTGGGTTTCCCCGAGCGATTTCACCGTTGAACGGTTGTATATCCTCGTATTTCTCCATGCGTTGGCGACCGCCGTGTTCGGTCCGGCCCTCACGGCCTCCGTGCCTCATTTGGTGAGACCTTCGAAATTTACGGCCGCCAATGCATGGCTGCAGACAACGACCAGCTTTGGTGTGATCCTGGGACCGGCGTTGAGCGGCATCGGCATTGCCGCGCTCAGCTCTCAGTCAGTGCTCTGCGTCAACGCCCTGACGTATGTCGTGTCGGCTATCTGTCTTTTGCCGGTTCGCTTGCCGTCGGTTCACGCGTCACCTGGGCAATCCCCCATTTTTTCTTCGCCGATAAAAGATCTCGTGGACGGCCTCCGGTTCGCCAAACAACAAATCCTCTCGCTCCTGATCCTCATCGCGGCCTTGCATTCCTTCGGCACGGCCGCCTTCTCGACGCTCTTTCCGGTATTTGGCCGCAAGATGCTCGATCTTGGACCGGTAGAAGTGGGCTATCTCTGGTCCGCCCTTGGCGTCGGATTGTTCGTGATGTCATTGGGACTGGTCCGGATGACCGAGTGGAATTTTTCGCGGCGATTGCAGGTCATCGCCATTTCGAGCGGCATCAGCGGTGTGGCACTTTTCGGATTAGCCGGCGCGCCGAACAGCACGGCCGCCGCCCTCTGCATGGTGGTGATCGGCGCGGGCATCGGCGCATTTACACCGATCGCCTGGGGTGTGCTGCAAGAGGTGTCGCCCGAACGTCTGGTCGCGCGCGTGCTCACCATTTATGGCACCGGTGCGATGACGGCCGCCATCGTCGGCATGACGATGTTCGGCTGGATTACGCAACAATTCGGGGAGCGAACGAGCGTGATAGCCATTGGGGTCGTTCTTCTTGCCACTGCAGCATTAGTCGTCACATCCCAACAGTGGATCGCTCCGCTTACACTTAAAAAGTAACGGACGGAGTGTCTACGGGGAGACAACCTATGCTCGCTCACAAGGCCTCGTCTCCGTGCTTGCTTCTCGCCCGATTCTCCCGTCTCCTTGACAAGTCGTGCCTCTCGTCCTTCGCCCTATGCGATTGGGCAAACCGTGACTCGTTGAAATCGTTCCAATCGGCAGACCGTACGGATTAGGCGTGACGTTTGCTTCAGCAGTCGATCGAAGGAAGCAAACCCGTCAATTTAAGGAGGTTCACATGCGCTATATCATCGCTGCATTGCTCGCCACAAGCTTAGGAATCAGTCAGGCCTGGGCCCTCTTTGAGACGAATAAAGAGCTCTCCGAGTCGGCAACGATTACGATGGATCAAGCCGTCAAAATGGCCGTCGCCGCTGTGCCGGGGAAAGCGGTGGAGGCGCAACTGGGGAAAGAGGATGGCCGAACCGTGTATGAAATCGATATCATCGACGCCAGCAAGAAGGAGCGGACGGTGTACATCGATGCACAAACCGGCAAGACTATGAAGATCGATAAATAGATAAATAATAGTTGCGAAACCGTTGGCGTTTGGCCGTATGTCGTTGCCGGTCGTCGACTCCAACTGCCGGCCACTTGATAGAAAAAGATCAGGCCTGCTGAGACAGCGGGCCTGATCTTCTAGGGTGAGGCGAGACGTCTATCGTGTCGAAGTGACAATGGTTGGACCCACGGGGCTAAAGGCTGTTTTCAAACGGGTCAATCCCTCTCGAATTTTTTGGATCCATTCATCTGACTTCGCCGGCGCAACCGTCTGCTGAAGAAATGACTCCCAGGTGTTAAGCGCTTCCGCCGGTTGACCTTGGGATTCAAGCGCAAGACCGAGGTTATACGAGGCAGACGCCATCATTGGATCGGCCTCAAGCGCGGCGCGAAACTCCCTGATCGCTTCCTCTTGATGCCCTGTCTTCCAGAGGATCTGGCCTAGATTATTATGCGCACGTCCGAAATCGCCGTTCGCGCGGAGTGCGGCGCGATACGATGCCACGGCCTGGCCATGATTCCCAGTCCGTTCCCACGCCAACCCGGCATCCGTCAAGAGCGCGGGATCGTGCGGCGTGAACTCCAATCCCTTCCTGTATGCTTGCAGCGCACGGGACCATTGCCCGTCATCGGCATACGCAAGCCCAAGATTCCTGGCCATCCACGGGGCATCAGGTTTCAGCTTGGTCGCCGTCTCGTAATGGAAAATCGCCAGATGCAGCAGATCGGCATCGTTGTGGAGCGTCATGGCAATGCTATGGAGTAGATGTCCGGTGGCAAACGATTGATCGGCTTCGGGTTCGGCGCCATGGGCGAACGCTCTCCTAGACGCGTGACGCATGGTCGGAGTCCCAACATCCAAATGATGCGTCGTTAACCATCCCTGAATAATGGGAGCGGGGATTGAATAACCGATTCCGGACTTCAAGGAGACGCTCCCGATCGAAGCGCCGGTACGATCTTTCGCACGCTCGAGATAGGGGACCGTCGTCACCACCATGCCGAGGACGACGCCCGTCTCCGCGTCGATCAAAGGACCTCCACTATTTCCAAAATTCAGAATGCCTGTGGTTTGAAC
>DATEPO010000049.1:0-5767 GCA_035273145.1 Nitrospiraceae bacterium | reverse complement strand
GGCAAAGGCGACCATTTTTCGAAGCGGATACTTACTCACGCCGGCGTACCGCCGAGCCCGCTCGTATGGCAACGCACATTGCCGAAAGCCGACCCAACTAACCATGCCTCGGATAAATCGATCTCGCTCCGGCATGCGTTTGAGCACGTTTACGACCTGCCGACTCATCAATCGGAAGTCGCCGGTGTCGAGCGGAATGGGCACATCGGACAGGCGATTGATGAATCGGTAGAAGAGACGGGCGGTTGCGACTTTAAAATAGGACTCGCCTTCCCGAGAATGCCGCTGGCCATAGACCACATCATATCCTTCACGCCACTTCTCGACCATGGCGCGAATCAGTTCCGGAGGGTCTTGAAGATCGGCATCAATAAGGATGACGGCATCGCCCTGCGCATGATCGATGCCTGCCGACACCGCCATCTGATGGCCGAAATTCCGAGAGAACGACAATACGCGGACTGTCTCATCAGTTGCTTGAATCGATTCCAAAATGAGGAGGGTCCGATCGCGACTCCCATCGTCGACATACACAATTTCGTAGCGGCCCTCAAGATCGGTCAGGGTATCGGTCAGACGTCGATGCGTTTCATTAATCACCGCTTCTTCATTGAAACACGGAACGACAATCGAAATAAGCGATTCTGAAAGCCCTGCTCTGTGTTGGTCAAGTGACGGCGAATACGGCATATCTCTCCCTCAACTGTTGTGCCAATCGTACGGCCATCTATTGAGGCCAACAAGCAGCGGAATTCTTACACCGTCGGATCTGGGTAATGATGCGTATCCTGCCTTTCCGGCTGCCCACAACGACTCGGCAGCTTGACGCTTCTCACGCGGGGGCGTTATGCTCAATCGCTCTACTCAAGGCCTGGGAGGATTCATGGAAGCACAGATACCGGCGGTCGATGAGACACCTTCGACGGAGGCATCACCACAACCGACCAAAGAGTATGTCGAAGAACTGGTTCAAAAGGCTCGAGGGGCTGCCGGACGCTTGGCGTTTCTCCCGACTACCCGCAAGGATCAGGCGCTGACTGCCATGGCTGATGGATTAATTGCCAGCACGGATGACATTCTTGCGGCGAATGAAAAAGACCTTGAAGCCTTTGGCTCATCTAAGGATAAGCAGGCGATGGCGGATCGGCTCCGGTTGACGCCGGAGCGAATTGTGGCGATGGCGGACGGTATTCGAGAAATTGTGAAACTGATCGATCCCGTGGGTCAAACGCTGAACATGCGGCGCCGGCCGAACGGCATGCAGGTGGGGCGGGTACGTGTGCCCATCGGGGTTATCGGGATCATTTATGAATCACGCCCGAACGTGACGGCCGACTCTGCCGCATTGTGCTTGAAGTCCGGCAATGCCTGTGTGCTCCGTGGAGGATCCGAAGCCATTCACTCCAATACGATCATTGCCTCTGTGTTATATGAAGCTGCGGAAAAGGCCGGGGCGCCGGCCGGCGCTATTACCTTTATTGATCGCACAGAGCGTGAGGTTGTGGGCGAGTTGCTGAAGCAAGATCAGTCTATCGATGTCATCATCCCCCGCGGCGGTGAATCGCTGATGAAAACAGTGACGGAACAATCGCGAATTCCGGTCATCAAGCACGACAAGGGAGTCTGTCACATTTATATCGACGCCGACGCCGACGTGGCTATGGCAAAATCCATCGCGTCCAATGCCAAGGTACAGCGACCGTCGACCTGTAATGCGATGGAAACCCTGCTGGTCCACCAGAGCAGCGCCCGCGCGGTGTTGCCTGATCTCGTCAGTGAGTTGATGAAAGCCGGGGTCGAAGTGCGCGGATGTGCGAAAACTTTGTCGCTCTGTCCCGAAGTGAAGCCGGCGGACGACAGCGACTATGGCCAAGAATTTTCGTCGCTGATTCTGGCCGTGAAAGTCGTGAAAAATATCGAAGAGGCCATGGAGCACATTGCCCATTATGGCTCGCGCCATACAGAAGCCATCGTGACACAGGACTATGGTCGTGCCATGCGGTTTTTGCGCGAGGTCGATGCCGGCGCCGTTATGGTCAATGCATCGACCCGGCTCAACGACGGCAATCAGTTTGGCCTTGGCGCCGAGATCGGAATCAGTACGACACGGATCCACGCCAGAGGTCCAATGGGACTTGAAGAATTGACCTGCTCGAAGTTTGTGGTGTTCGGCAGCGGCCAGATCAGGGAGTAGAGGCTGCTGAAAAGGCCTTCAACTGCGTTCTCGGCCCTTGCTCGGGAAAGGGCCGCGCGTCTTGGCGCGCCTGGGTGGGGGGGTGTAATGGATGGACCTTTTTGGGCAGCCTCCAATTAGCATGTGTTAATGACTCGCTCCGGAAATCTTTCGTTTCCCTCCAATCTCTCCTATCGCCCTGATCTTGTCTCTGCCGGCGGCCGTGCCGTTCAGCAGACGTCCGGTCATCTTGTCTTGTACGGCGCACACGGCCGGCGAATTCTCGCCACCGATCCGGATGGAAATCCGCTGCACGAGTGCGAATGGATCGCGGAACCGAATGGAGCCGTGCGGCTTGCGCGGGCGCGGTTTCGCCTTGATTGGGGGCAGTGGGTGGGGCTGAAGCCGCGCGGTCTCGTCAATTCGACGGTTCTCGATCTCTCGCGAAAGCCGGGGTGGCAACGGTTGCGCCCGGATGACCTGCGCCACATGGCCGCGCAAGCATTGCGAGTCCCGCTCGATGAAATCCGCTTTTTCTACAGCGATGACGATTTAACGATCGATGCCACCGGACAGGCCACGATCCGGCACAAAAAGGACGCCTTCTACATTCTTGATGACGGCACGTTCGATCGGGCCCGCTTTATGGCCTGCATGGGCGCGATGCACTGGAGCCGAATCGATTTCCTGCCGGTGGTAGAACTGTTTCAGTCGCTGTTACCCGGAACCGGTTCGGCGGCCTTCGAGTTGATTCGTGGATTGTACGACGACCAAAACGAGGGACAACCCCAGCCATTACCGCTCCGCTATCGCGGTATTCCGACCTATCCGTCCGACGCGGCGTTCAGGCTGTTCTCCGCGTTTTTTGTTCCGCAGGCCTCTAGCGGGCGCAAACCGTTTGACGTCTTCATGGACTCTTCTCAGTCGCATGAAGTCACTTGGTCACCCTCACCTGCCCCCCTACGTCGATACTTTGACGAACCTCGTCGTCTGTGTGTGACGGTCAAGGGAGAGACGGTGCAGAAAGTCACGCTCGCTGAAGATCCCGTCGGAATGTCTTACATCAATGCCCAGCAGAGCCATGGGGAACGGCGTGTGGGGGTGTCAAACGAAGCACTCATTTTGATGGATGGCACCCGACACACAGAGATCCCGATCAACCCATCATGGGGCCCCTTGCGTGGGAATTCCGTTTCGCCGGCCGTGTTTCCCATGAGTTGGCGGGATCTCTTTGTCGGTGCGTTTCCACGTGTCACTCCTGCCGAAGCCTTCGGTGCCGTGCTTCTGTACCCTGATGATGCAACCGAAATCGACGAAGCCTCAGTTCAGCCGTTCGTTGCAGATTATCTGCAGGATCTTATTGAAGACTCACCGCAACTCGGCGTTCTGTGGGCACAAGCGCGCCGTATCTTGATCGATAATGTTGACGGGTCGCTTCAGAGCTGTGTTTCGCTCACCGCGGACAAAGAATACCGCATCCTCTATACACGGCCAGCGCTGGCCCAGAAACAGGCATCCTTACTATGGAATGCGGCTGTTCAGGCGGGCCGCTTCGATGCCTTAGCTCATGTCAGATTGATGCCGGCTGAAATCCACCGAAAGACGGTGTATCGCGAGCGCTTCGATTGGATCTACCGTTGGGTGCCGTATTCCTGTTTTGAACAGCCGCATGAGCTCGCCGATGTCGCGTCGGCGCTGCGGCAAACGCTCAGTCCAGGCGGCCTTGCGTTTGTTGTCGGACCACAATCAATGGGTGCCATGCTCAGAAGCCATTCCCTGTGCATGATGCAGATGGATTCGGTTGACACGTTTCCCACATTTCGCATGCACCAAACCATCCTTCCCGAGGCCAGACTCAAACCTACGCTTACCCTCTTTCACGTGATGCAACCCGTTTCGTGATTGCTTGACACTCCACCGGTGAGTCGATAAGATGCGTGAACCTTTAATGCTCATCCAGTGAGGTGAGTAAGGAGTGAAGAGATGCGAAGCGGACACTCGTCCGTCTCCTTGATAAGTGAAGCCTTCTTGCCATCCGGTAAGAAGGTTTTTTTATGTCTTCTTTTGAAGATGTTAAACGGGATCGTTAATTGTGAATCACCAGAAAATGTGCTCAATTCATCACGAATAACGAATACCGATTAACGTATAAGAATGAAGACCGGTCAAACACACGAAAAGCTCGTCATGGATGCCAGCGAGGTGGCTCGGGCCATGACACGTATTGCCCATGAGATTTTGGAACGGAACAAGGGCACACAACATTTAGCGCTTGTCGGCATCCGCACGGGCGGTGTGTATCTCGCGCATCGGTTAGTGAAACGCATGTTCGAAATTGAGCAGGTGCAGGTCCCGTCCGGTGAACTCGATATCACGCTGTATCGGGACGATTTATCGATGCGCAAAGACCAGCCCATCTTGCGCAAGACGACCATCCCGTTTGATATCTCCGATTTGAAAGTCGTGTTGGTCGACGATGTCTTCTTTACCGGTCGAACCATCCGCGCAGCCATGGACGGTCTCATGGATCTGGGGCGCCCGGCCGAAATTCAGTTGGCCGTCCTGGTGGACCGCGGTCATCGTCAACTGCCGATCCGCGCCAACTACATCGGAAAGAATGTGCCCACGTCGCGCGACGAGATCGTGCAGGTATTCTTGGAAGAAGAAGGCGAGGATGACCGCGTCGTCATTCTCAAAGACGCCAAAGAGCCACCGGGAGGCGCCCCATGAGTCTCAAGCACAAGCACTTGACCGGCATTGCGTCGTTGAACGCCGACGAGATTATGCAAATTCTTGAGACGGCCGACTCGTTCAAGGAAGTAACGGGGCGGGAAATCAAGAAGGTGCCGGCGCTCAGAGGGAAAACGGTGGTGAATCTCTTTTTTGAGCCCAGCACCCGGACGCGGACCTCATTCGAGCTGGCGGCGAAACGGTTGAGCGCCGACGTCATCAATTTTTCGCCGTCCAACAGCAGTGTAGTGAAAGGCGAAACACTCCTCGACACGGCGCGAAACATCGAAGCTATGCAAGCGGATATCATTGTCCTTCGCCATTCGTCGGCAGGGGCGGCGGAGACGCTCTCGAGAGGCGTCAAGTCATCCGTCATCAATGCCGGTGACGGCTGGCACGAGCATCCGACTCAAGCGCTGTTGGACCTGTTTACCCTGCGCGAAAAACAATTACAACTCAAAGGACTGAAGGTCGCAATCGTCGGAGATGTCGCGCATAGCCGAGTCGCACGTTCAAACGTGTATGCCCTCACGAAGCTTGGAGCGAATGTCCGAGTCGTAGGCCCGCCCACGATGATGCCGGCCTGCGTTGAACGGCTCGGTGTGAAGGTGTATTACGATCTCGATCAGGGGCTACGGGACGTGGATGTCATTATGATGCTGCGCCTGCAGTTGGAACGGCAGGGGCGTGCGCTCTTTTCCACCATTCGAGAATATTCTCGTCTCTATGGTTTGACACCGGAACGGCTGAAGCTGGCCAAGCCAGGCGCGCTCGTCATGCATCCGGGTCCCATCAATCGAGGCGTGGAGATCGCGCCTGAAATTGCCGATGGATTTTCTTCCGTCATTCTCGATCAAGTGACCA
>DATEPO010000048.1:0-3432 GCA_035273145.1 Nitrospiraceae bacterium | reverse complement strand
CTCTCCAAAGCGGGCCAGGTCAGTGCCAGCTTCGATGTCGGAGTATTCATGGGTTCAGCAAGCCACACAGTACCACGGCATAGTTTTCGGGGAGAAGGTCAATATCCATTCATCGATCGATGGCTTTTCTTGTGCCGTCGTGCTTCGAGACCGCGCAGCAGACGCGGACTTTCTCATCGTCCAAATAAGGTTGCTTCGCTTAACGAATTCAATCCATTGATTTTTGCAAGTACTTCAATCGCGTTTAAGCGCTTGGCATTCCACCATTCGGGATTGGTCCACTCGTACGTCTTTTTATCTGCCTTGGAGAAACGAGCCGCCTAGGGCCCGGACGTTATAGAAGTGAAGATAATTGTCGGGATCGAACGCATGAAACAGGTCGTCTTCAGGACGAGGGACAAGAGGAGCGTAAAACGGTTTCGGCGCTAAGTTATTACGTCAAACGATGGAGCACGTGAGGCTACGGAATTGAGTGTATCACTATAGCCTGTGGAATCACGGTCGGAGGAGCTACTGTCTTCGTGTAAGTACATTAAACTACACCTAAGGTGCTATGAGTGCTTGATCAAAGTTGAAGCCGGAAACGCACCGCCTAGTTGAAAGGTGACGACCGGCTGTCCCGTAAACCCGATCGAGACGTGGTTACCATCCCAGCTCCAACTCAACCGCCCCTCGGGAAAGACCAGTCCGTGAACATGAAACGGTGCCGCTAGCCATGATTCAGGGACTCCGGCTCCGACTATGATAACTGTGCCTGTGCTTTCAACACGTCGCATCGCGAGCATATCGAGCTGGAGAAGGAGAATCTGCGCGGCCATGCTGTAATCTGGCAGAGCCACTAAAGGATGTCCGCCACGGACGGTATCCCACCGATCCATACTCGTTTCCGGGTCTACAGGTCTCCCCCATATATAGAGTCCGGGCGAAGTCTGATGGCGAAAAAAATACGTCAAGGTAGACCATGCGCGCGTGTAATCACGCAAGTAAAGCCACTGGTGGCTTTCCGCCACGGCTGCGTCCGGCCACGAGGGAAACTCTGAAAAGGGTCCGCCCTTGTCATGGGTACGTTCCCAGCGCCGGGCAAGTTCCTGCTGTACCACTGCCTGACTTGACTCTCCAATTGACGTAGGCCATAGCGCGTTGAGATAAAACATATCTCCCCCGTATAGGGGAAAGGCTGCCTTCCAAGCCCGTTGTAATGCCTCGGCACGATCGCGCCATCGTCTCGCATCTTGCTCATGCCCCAATCGATTCGCGAATACCGCTGCTTCCTGTAGCCCCAGGTATGCCGTGGCATTGACATAGGCGCTCGGCCAAGTCCTCTCTACTCGCCCCCGGATCAAGCCATCTTTCCCTGGGACACAGATAGTGGAAAGCCATGGGAGTTGTTCAGCTTTGGACCGCAGCAATTCTGGGACAGCCGCTCGTAAGGTGTTTTTCGTCTCCAGCATGGCAACGATGAACTCTGCCTTTCGCATGACATGAGGCCACATGTGCCGTTCATATGCCGTATCATGACCCATGGCGGCTACCGATGTGAGCGCCCAAATAGCGAGCCCGGGCATATCAGCTTGCGGACCCCAGGGTCCATAAAAATCTTGCTCCATCAAAGACACCGAGATAGTTTGCGCGACGTCCTGATAGCCGGCTCGCGCCAACGCCACGGCAGCATAAGCCGTATCGACCATGGACGGGAGCGGATAGGCGAACGGGTCGCCGGGTCGGCTTTCCATCCCAACTAAACCCATTAATAAATGAACAACTTGGGCGTAGAGACTGGCCTGATACGTCATGTCGGGAACATCAAGGTCGAGAGGTGAGTGGGCAAACGCCTGGATCGCAGAGGCAAACTTAAGGTGTTGCGTATCGACAATCGTAATCAGTGTCGAAGGCGCTTCTATTGAAATCCGTGCATATCCCCAACCCGCCTGGTTTTGCCATTGTTCGTCCGACTGGGTCTCAACCATCCATCCTGGCGCTCGCTCATCACCGAAGGTCGTATCAGCCGCCTTTGGTACAACGCTGATGAGCCATTGATCGTTTACCATGACACCGTTCGGCACTTTGCGCAGGGAACGTACCGGCCCACCTGCCGGTCCGACACTCCTAATCACCACCGCTATCTTCACCTTTGCAGCACCACCACGCCTCAGCTTAAGAGTCCACCGACCGATGCCTTCGGCCGACCATCGCGCTTCATACAGTGATGTCGTCGTGGCAATAGCCGGACTTTGGCCATTCATCGGCCCAGGCTCAACGTGCTGCGTAATAGCGCTGAGCTGAAATGAGTCGCTTGTTGTGACTGTCCCGTCATCGTGAATGCCCCATATTGACACGCCGAATGTGGCGGGCCCTGGACTAAAGCTCCCCCCTGGCTCTACATACCCTTTTTCAGCTTCTCGGCTGCCCGGCATGGCGAGGACCACATGTCCTGCCCCGCGTGGCCATGGATCGCTGGGTCGCCGGTGCATCTCAAGTTCGAATTGATGACGAGGCGGCGCATGTGTTTGAAAAAATGCCAAGGCCATTTGGAGCTGAGTCAAATTGTTCACGCCTGTACCAATGAGCAAGGGTAGCATGGCCAAGAGGACAACAGATCGGAGGGGCGTCAGGACCGATAAGGCTGCCAGCGTAATAAGCAAGGGGAGGTAGTGTAAGCTATACAAAAACGTCTCTTCGCCATACACCAGGTGCAAGACCAATTGACTAAGTAGCGTCAAGCCGAGGACGATCCGAAATCCGGCATATTCCTTTCCCCTCCTGGACAGTCCCCACAGCCCTGCAGTGAGCACGATTAGCCACAAGCCTAAGGCCATCTTACCCCACCAGGTGGCACTCGCCGGAGAGGACCTTTGAATACTCATCTGAGGCCATGCCGAATTTATCCGCCAGTTTTCGGCGTGAACGGATTGAATCTCCGGCATCAGTACGGAATGGGAAAAGAACGCCAATAAGATATGGGTGAGACGGTTGTCCTCTGATGGCGCGATGTAGCGGGTATCCCCCGCCACCGCACGAGGATTAAGCCCAATAAAGTCGGACATCGTTGGAAAGAAAAAGCTCCGTGCGATCACTGACGCAAGGGCTACGAGACAGAACGCCACAATGCTGATTTTGACTGCCCTTGTGAAAGGATGATGTGCAATGGTAGTCAGGAGCCCCGCACTCCAATTCGTCACGGTAATTCCTAGCGTCAGGACATTGACAGCAATGTACCCAAACAGTGAAGGCTTGTTGGGCAGAGGACGGGCAGCCACCAGTAACGCGACGAGAATACTGATTGATCCCAATCCGTATGTTTCCGGAACGAGGAGCCAGAACATCGCGCTTGCGCTCATCAGCCCTAACAGGGTGAATACCAGAGCATCGAACCGCCGGAGTCCGATGGTTCTTAAAAGAAGCATAAGCAAGCCGCCCCATGCTGCTGCGACA
>DATEPO010000047.1:0-3095 GCA_035273145.1 Nitrospiraceae bacterium | reverse complement strand
ATGCGAATTCAAAGCCTAGCCGCCTACTACAACTATTACGACCCCTATGGGCGCCTGACTCGCATGAGCATCTCCGTGCCGGGAGATACAAACCGTTACATACTTACCGACGCCACCTTCACTGGTTTCGATGGCGGCATCACACCGCGATCGGTCCGCTACCGAAGCTATTCGGAGTGGACTCCAGAAGCCGACGCCGCTACAGCCGATCCAAAAACCGTCAGCACCTTGACCGAAAACCTCGATGAGATGGGCCGGTTGATGAATCGTATCGTCGACCTTGGCGCCGACTATAACGGACAGTCTGTCGTCGTCAACGCATTGACTTACGATTCACTTGGGCGCCCCAGCTTCGAAGCCGATCCGTTCCCGAGCATCGCCTTCGGCCAGCACTACGGAACGACATTCACGTACTTTCCCGATGGCCGCTCCGCCTGTGCCATTCAGGGACAAGGCCCACAAACGCTGACGACCACCGATGAAAGCGTCGATCGCTATCCCACCTGCACGACCTACAGCTACGAAAACCATCAGGCGCTCACGCAGACACAGGGCCCGAATGAGCTCGCGGCGGCAAAGGCGCAGTCCAATGCGGTCAACCAAGAGGCTGTCTCAGGAACGGGGCTTGTCCTCCAACGCACGCGCACTCAGAATGGCATCACGCTCGAGCAAGTGGACTACCGCTATGACCGATTGGGCCAACAAACGCGTGTGACGCGGTGGGCCGATCCACACCTTGGATCGGGTCAAGTGCAATGGTCCTGGGTGAACGACTCCTTCGGGCACATCCTCACCGCGACCGAGCCTTCGAATGTTTCCAAATCCTACACCTACGACGCCTGGGGCCAGGTCTCGAAATACGAATGGCGCGATAGCACTGGCATCATCGCCATACAGCGTGGAGTGAGATTCGTCTACGACGGCCTCTCGCGCATGCTGAACATGCGCGAAACCACGAACGGAGAGGATGTGACCGACACGCTCAAGGAGTACTTCTACGATTCCTCTTCCGGCCAGCCGCAACATCTGGATACACAGTTTCTCAACGGTCATCTCTCTTGGGCACGCACTGGTAATCGAAGCATCTTCCTTGGCTACGACGCGCTTGGCCGGCTGACGACACAAAGCCGCTCCGATGCGGGAGGGCCGTCCTTCTATGCAGAGCGACAGACGTTGGGCCCACAAGGCGAGCTCACGCGGCTGGATCTGTTGCTTCCCGACGTGAACAATGTCGCCGAGCACATCCTCTACGACTATGATAGCGCCCGCCGCATGACTCTCATCCGATTTCAAGACGCGTCGGGCGTCACTGAACTCTGGAAGGCGATTCAGACGGATATCTTCGGCCGGCGGCTCCAAACAAGGTTGGGAAATGGGGCTACCAAACACGCGACCTATCGTACCGACCATCGCCGCGAATTGAAACAGCGCCGCACGGAATCGAATTCCTTGACCCGTCTTTCGCTGTATGGCTCGTATGACGGCGAGATGCTCTTGAAGAGCCTTGCTCAATCGAACAACTTGCTGGGCACCTCCCATCCCACGATCACAAACTATACCTACGATGCGCGAAGCTCCCTCGGCCAGGTCACCATCCATGATCCGACTGGCACAATCGCCGATCTGAGCTATGCCTACGATGGCCTCGGAAATCTGATAGCCATCACTGACGGGATCACCGCGGCAAACAGCGTTGAGCTGCGGACCGATAAATTTGATCGTGACCGCTTGTGCGTGATCACTCCACCTGGTGCGCCGAATACCCCTTGTTCCTATAACTACGATGCTCTCGGCAATGTCAGAGGAATTACCGGCACCCAGACAAAATTCTATTCCTATGATGGCAGCGGCAGGATGATTTCCGCCAGATTCGGCCCGGCGCACGCTGACCTGGAATACGATCCCTTCGGAGCACTGTCCGCGTTGCGAACGGTCAATCAGAACATCGAGCGGCGCGAACTCTTCTATGGCGATGCAGCGCTCGTCTCGTTCTTCAATGGATCGGGGCAACCGGTGAACGTCGGAACGGGGCCGGACGCGTTTCACAGCTACCTCGAGCGCCAGATTCAATCCCCGGAGGGAATCATCGCCGTCATGCGCCGGACGAATACGGGCGCGACCACGATGCTCTATCCCGATGGTGAGCTTCAAGGGACACGCGCAACCTTCGCTGCGAACGGAACAGCCGCTGAGACCATCGACTATGGGCCGTACGGATCCATCACGGAAGATTCCCAAACATCGGACTCGCTCTCCTGGTTTCCCTATCAATGGAACGGCGGGCACACCTTGGATAGTTTCCGATTAGTCGCTATCGGCCAGCGAGTTCTTGACGGCGCGACAGGAAGATTCCTTCAGCGGGATCCGTCGGTCAATGTTTCCACCGCCACGACGGCGCACCCGTATGCGTTCGCGTGGAACAACCCCGTCGGGTTCACCGATCCGTCGGGGGCCGAGCCGAAGAAGGACAACGGCGGTGAAGTGGCGTCCGGACTTGCAGCCGTCGGCAAGCTACTGTATCGCGCCCCGACCGATCCCGGTGAGAAGATCGAGCCGTACATCGAAACCCGCTGGGCCTGCAATGCCGACCACGATTGCATCTCCGCCGTCGAGTCGCAATATCCGTTGACGGACTTTGAAAAATCGCTCCGCGCGGAATACCACTCCGGCCCGCGCAAGATCTACACGCATACCCGCGACTATCACGTCGTCATGGACCGGCTCTCCGGCGCTGTCCTGGGCTACGCGTTTTTCCAGAACACAATCGACATCTACGACCGCAGCGGCAAGATTGTGTCGACGTTGGGCAACGAACGCGGGCTTGAACCCTCCTGGCTTCAACCCGCCGACTTGATCGCCGGACCGCTCTCAGGAGCGCTTCGCGGAGCCTTCGGCAGCAAACTCGTTCGCAGCGGTATTGCGGCCGCCGAGGATACGCTCGCCGATGACGCGCTGTCCGATACCGCCGATGCTTTCGCGGCGCGCAGGCCGCCGCCGTATCAGGTCGGCAATACGAACGGCGCGAGGGGGCTCACGAATCTGAGAACCGGCCAAATTACCATTAGCAACGCGCTCATACAGCGCACCAAAGAGTT
>DATEPO010000046.1:0-15566 GCA_035273145.1 Nitrospiraceae bacterium | reverse complement strand
GAAAGAGCCCCGCCCTACTCATGATACAGAAGAAGACCCAGACCTGAAGGGGTTGGTGTGGGGGCCGCAGGAACCGCTTTTCTAAATTTCCACGACAACCATCCTGGACCAAGCCCATCATTAAGAGGTGGGCTTGTAGATTGCTCATCGCCTTCTCTTCAATTGACCTTGGTGCCTTAACTCACGCGTTGAGCATTATCTCTCCCTTCTTCCTGCGATTACCGACACCGTCGCCTAATTAATGGTCCCCTTCCTGACTTCTCACCTGTGAGGGCAACACAGTCTTGGTTGCGGTCGGTCAAGAAGACCGAACAAGATTACGCAAAGCAAGAAAGTCGACCGCGTGGAGCGTAATGGAATGTTGCGATTATTTGCATTTGATCCTCATGTCTGATAGGGTGAACACGCTTCGCCATGCGGGGTCTCGTGGGGAAGCATCAGATCGTAAGACTCGTCACCGATGTTGTTTTGTCCGGGAATCTGATCGGAAGCCACACCAAAGCCGCCCTCATGGATTTGCGTCTTCGGGCCGTTCCTTCCTATCGTTCTTTCATTCTCCCGTCTAAGACAATATCAATTTCTCATCATAAGGAGGACCCCCATGGGTTCGAAGTTGTATGTCGGTGGGTTGCCGTATTCGGCAACTGAAGCGCAATTGAATGATGTATTTGCCGCGCACGGCACAGTCGAATCGGCGCGCGTCATCACGGATAAGTTCACGGGACAGTCGCGAGGCTTCGGCTTCGTCGAAATGGCCACGGCAGAGGAAGCTAATGCGGCGATTGCTGCATTGAATGGCACTCAGATGGACGGCCGAACATTGACCGTTAATGAGGCAAAGCCTCAAGAACCACGTTCCGGCGGTGGAGGTGGAGGAGGCCGTTTTGGTGGCGGTGGAGGGGGCGGAGGCCGCGACAGTGGCCGTCGCAGCCGCTTCTAGTCCAGCCGTTTCAATTATGCAGGGACGCCTCTCCATGAGGCGTCCCTGTTGGCACCTCACCCAAGACCATACGAATGAAAACATCGGCGCTTCCGGTTCTGCCCGCGGCTCCATCCTGTAGTTACGCCACTGTTATCGTCTTTCCGCTCATGTTTCTTGGCGCGGTGGTCGCCGTGCCTACCTTCGGGTATCTCTGCGGATATACGTGGTTGGATTGGACGGTATTTGTCGTCCTCTACATCGTGACGGGCTTAGGCATTACGGTCGGCTATCATCGACTGATGTCGCACCGGAGTTTTGATTGTCCCGACTGGGTCAAAGTCGTGCTCATGATTGCCGGCGGGTGGGCCTTGCAAAATTCAGCGCTCAAATGGGCGTCCGACCACATCCGCCACCACGCGAACTGCGACCAAGATATGGATCCGTATAACGCTCAACGGGGATTTTGGTATAGCCACTGCGGGTGGCTGTTTTACAACGATCCTCGGACCAACGAAAAATATACCTCTCGATTGCGACAAGACCGCGTGGTGATGTGGCAACACCGATACTATATTCCCATCGTGGTCTCCGGCTTGGCCTTGCCGTTTGTCATCGGCTTGTTCTCTAGCGATTGGATCGGCGGGATCGGATGCTTCCTCCTCGCCGGTGTGGGTCGAACCTTTGCCGTCCTCAACTCGACTTTTTGCATTAATTCCATTTGCCATCTTTGGGGAGAACAGCCTCACGGACAATTCGATTCAAGCCGAGACAGTTGGTGGGTCTCGCTCATCACCTTTGGCGAGGGATATCACAATTATCATCACACGTATCAAAGCGATTACCGAAATGGACCCTATTGGTACAACTTCGATCCATCTAAATGGCTCATCTTCGCGCTTTCCCGCATCGGATTAGCGACATCCTTGCGCACTGCCCAATAGCGGGTTGACGCATTGTCCTGGACAGCAGGGACCACTCCCGCGCCTTTTCCCAGTACGTAATCCTAACGTGCACATATAGTCTAGTGCGATCATGACAGAAGATTGCATTAGCTCCGATAGCGGTGGGTACCCTTTCGCGTTAGCCTCCTATTTTCAGAAGGCTTTAAGCGGGGAAATGCATGGAGAGAATCCTTGTCATTGATGATGATCCGATGGCCTTGGCCACCTTTGAATTGATTCTCAGAATGGAGAAGGGGCCAGGGGTTGTGGAAACAGCGAGAACGGCAGAAGCCGCGCTGCTGTTTACGGCGGGAATGACGTTCAGTGCCATCCTCAGCGATATCCGAATGCCGGATTATGACGGCATCGATTTCCTGCGGGAAATCAAATCGACCCATCGAAACATACCGGTGATCCTCGTCACCGGAGACGACAACTGGGACTTGGAATACTTAGCGTTCCACTACGGGGCCTTCGCGCTGCTGAAAAAGCCTATTCAGCCGACTGCCCTTTTGATGACAATCAACAAGGCGCTCGAACTGAACCGGGTCGAGTAGTGCTCGCCGCATTCGCCGAATAATGAAGCCATGTTCCGACACGGTGGTCCGAATGTTTACCGCCGAACCGTCTTTGCGGTACGAACCACCTCAGTGTCCGCAGCAACATCTTCCCGAGCCTCTTCGATGGGAAATTTCTCACATGGTCGGTGGGCGCCATGTTGGCCCTGACTGACTTCATCACGATAGCGTTCCGCATCTTTGGCGAGTTCTTGATTCACCTTATCTAAATCAGTGTGATCATCGGCCATGTCGTATACTCCTTCGATTAAATCAAATAGTATCTACTATTATTATGTAACACTGTGCCTTGCTAGGGCGCTGTAGGCGGCTAGAGAGAAACTACTTCATCAACCGTCTTATTCCTGGACTATTGATAGAGATTGATCTATCAATAACCATGGCTCTCTATTGAGCCCTATCATCTTGCCTTTTTACGCGCTCATCCTGCATGCTACCCCGGCACAACCACTATCGAAAGGATCGGAGGCATCACTGTCTCGCACATATAGCCATGGCACAGACTATTCTTTTAAGTTGTGAAGCCATCAGTAAGACCTATGGAATGAAACCTCTGTTCGCCGATCTCTCGTTTGCGTTGTATGACGGTGATCATGTGGGCCTGGTCGGTCCTAACGGCTCCGGCAAGTCCACCCTGCTCAAGATTCTCGCCGGCATCGAAACGCCGGATCGGGGCACGCGTACGGTTCGACGCCAGCTCAAAGTCGCATATGTCTCGCAAGACCCTGTCTTCACAGAAACGCTTACGGTTGAAGACGTCCTCACTCAGGTATTGATTCATGAAGGGCTCGATCCTCACGAGCACACGGGAAGTATTGCAAAGGCCTTAGGCATCGGCGCATTTCCCAATCCGGCGCAGACGGTCACGACCCTCTCCGGAGGATGGCGGAAGCGGCTTGCAATCGTCCGCGCACTGCTGTTGCAACCGGATGTCCTTCTCTTGGATGAGCCGACCAATCATTTGGATATTGAAGGCATCCTCTGGCTCGAAGCCCTGTTGAAAGCCGAGACACGGGCCTTTCTAGTCGTGAGTCACGATCGGCGGTTTCTGGAATCCATCGCGTCGCGCATGCTGGAGCTGAACCGCTGTTATGCGAACGGCGTGTTTGAAGCCAAGGGCCGATACAGCGACTTCTTGGAACAACGCGATGCACGGCTCCACGCCCAGGCGGACTATGAAGCTGCACTGGCAAACCGTGTCCGCCGAGAAGTAGAGTGGCTGCGGCGAGGACCGAAGGCCCGGTCGACCAAGGCCAAGGCACGGATACAGTCCGCCGGCAAGCTGATGAATGAACTGGACGCGGCGACGACACGGGGAGAGCAATCCACCGCCGGGATAGATTTCGCCTCATCGGGACGCAAGTCGAAACAATTAGTGGTTGTCGAGCAGCTCACCAAATCGTTGGGCGGCAGACCGATCATCAGCAAGGTAGACTTCGTCCTGGGACCAGGACAGCGGCTGGGGCTCTTAGGCCCAAACGGGCGCGGCAAGACGACTCTTTTGCGCCTTCTCGCCGGAACGTTGGAGCCGGATGCCGGAACGATTGCGCGCGCGCAAGGCCTTCGCATTGTTTCCTTCGAGCAGCACCGCGATTCGCTGGACCAGACGCTGTCCCTTCGGCGAGCGCTGGCCCCTGCCGGCGACGCCGTCGTCTATCAAGACCGCTCGGTACATATTGTCTCGTGGGCCAAGCGGTTTCTCTTTCGACCTGAGCAGCTCGACTTGCCGGTGTCCCGTCTCTCCGGCGGAGAACAAGCACGCTTGCTCATTGCCAGGCTGATGCTTCAGCCGGCCGATCTCCTGATTCTTGACGAACCTACGAACGATCTGGATATTCCCACATTGGACGTCTTGGAGGACAGCCTGCTGGAATTCCCAGGAGCGCTGATACTCGTGACGCACGATCGCTGGCTGCTGGACCGCGTGTCCACCATCCTCTTAGCACTCGATGGCAACGGCCACGCTGAGTGGTTTGCCGACTATTCTCAATGGCAAGCGGCACAAGAACGAAACGAGGACGGCCGTCAACGATCGGAATTTCGGACGAGCCCGGAATCCCGACCAGGTTCGAGACCGGGATCGAAAAAGAAAGGGCTTACTTACCGGGAGCAGCAAGAGTGGGAACAGATGGAATTCAAGATACTCCAAGCCGAGAATGCCGTCGCGGCCTGTCAAGCGGCCATGGCAGACCCCGCGGTTGCCTCCGATGCCGCCGCACTTCAGGCGCGATGCGAAGCGCTGGACGCGGCCCACGCTGATGTCGAGAGACTCTATGCCCGTTGGACAACACTGGAGGAGAAACGGGCTGAGGGAACTCCCATCGGGTGAATCATTCGCCATGTCGCCAGAATACGTCCTGTGGAACTGATCATGTGAGGACGTCATCATCGTGGCTGTATTCAATCGTATGGTGGATTTTCCTGGCACTCTCAGACTCGGGAACCAACCAGCCGGTTTTCGGCCAAGAGCCACCGCCCGGTCGATCCGAGGCCGAGACACGCGCGGGACCGGTTGAGACAACGACGTCAGAGCCACCGCGTGCAGAGAAAGCCACACCGCTGTGGCGTTATGGCGGCTTTATCGATCTGGATTATTCACTCGACTTTAACTTTCCCGCCAATCATCTGTTTCGAAATCGCAGCACGACTCCGCGCGTCAACGAGCTCGATGTGAACATGGGCGGTATCTACCTCAAAAAAGAGGTGACTGAACAGTCACGTTTGGGGATGGACTTGCTGGTGCACGGCGGGCAGGATGCAAAGGACTTCGCGTTTGAAAACAATCAACCGAAAGTGGCGCATTCGGACTGGTATCGGCAGTTTGGGCGCGCGAATGTATCATACCTAGCGCCGGTCGGTAACGGTCTGACGGTGCAAGCCGGGCTCTTCAACAGCTTTATCGGCTATGATTCACTCTACGCCAAGGACAATTTTAGTTATACACGACCGTGGGGGGGCGATTACACGCCGTACCTCATGTTCGGAGTCAACGCGACCTATCCATTCAACGACCACTGGGCGGGCAGTGTATTCATCATCAATGAATATTTCCACTTGACGAATACCAATAGCGTACCCAGCTACGGCGGGCAATTGGCGTACAAATCATCCCATGCGTGGACCGTCAAAGAAACCATTTACTATGGACCTGATCAATCCAACACCTCGATGCAGTTCTGGCGGTTTTTTTCCGACAGCATCGTAGAGTGGAAACGCCATCCGATCACGATCGCATTCGAGTATCAAATAGGAACGGAGGAATTGGCGACGCCAAGCACGCCTCGGGTATTGTGGACCGCCGCACAATTGCCGATACACTGGATCATCCATGGGCCATGGAGCGCCACGGTCCGTCCTGAATTCTATTGGGATCCCAACGGCAGGCTGACGGGAGCTCGGCAGTTTATCACGGCCATGACCACGACACTCGAATACAAATTCCCCTATCTGTGGACCCACACGATCGCTCGACTGGAATATCGGTACGATGATTCTCGCGGGCCGGGGGGTGGATTTTACAAGGGCGGCCAAATGGCGGCGGGCGTCATCGGTCTCACTCCAGCGCAACACTTGCTCATCTTCGCCCTCATCTGGACCTTCGACTCGCCATAAAAACGGTCGGGCGACTGGGAATGCCGGTCAACTCTCCCCGGCGCCTGCTTGGGCGCTTCAACACCAGTGCAGGGGATGCGGTTTTCGACCCGATTGACTGGCTGTGCACATGGATGTATTCAGAAGGGGAAAAGGCAAGTCGTCGTCGTGAACGGGCTCGGCTCTCGGTGCAAAGAAGAAAGAGGCTAGTTTTGCTCGGCTTTATTTAACACCTTCAGCAACATATTGCCTTCGGGCAACCGACTCAATTTAATCGTATGCGTATGATGGAGCTCCAAGGCATCCTGCGGCCGCAATTCGGCTTGCCCACCCAAGCGAAGCAACAGCGCGGCGGCGGTATTGTGCATAATGATGACCTGCTCATCGTTGTCGAGTCCTTCCAGAATCTCCTTCAACATCGGCACAGACATCACCATATCCGGCAAGTCCTTTGCCTCCTCTACGAGCACTCTCAGTTTGTGTTTGGCCTCTTCGAGGTTCATGCTGCCTCCGATTAGGTGAGATCAGATGAGTAATACGAGCGGGAAAAGTATACCAGACTCGGCAAGCGATTGAACCTGGTCCTTTAGCGCCAACTATAGCGTTCGCAGATATTCAGTGCTAGAGACGGCGCTCTGGCATTTCCCAGCGGCACCTCGCACCATGGAATGTTCGAGGCTTTCTCGCTCTCACATTATGAATATGCTTTGGCTCTGACGGTAAAAGAGAATCACATGTTGTCGCTGACCTTTTCGTCCTCGCACACATTCGCCGCAAATAGCTACCTGCGCACGGCCACCGTATCTCTCATCCTACCTCGCTCCTTTGCATGCGGGTAGCAGGAAACGACTGACACGGCTCTGCTGATATGCCTAGCCGACTTTCTTGGAGTTAAAGTACGTATTATAGTCGGACGAAACATTCCGTCTCCGGCACAATTTGCACCACGGTAATTATTCTTATCTTTCAGATTGTCCTTGATGCGAGACACGCTGTCATGATCAAGACAGTCTGCCTTCCTCTCGGCGGCCGCTATTTACTCTGTCTGCCCTCTCTCTTACGGGATTGATTTCGTTCGATTCTCTTTCTCGATGCTGTGCCATCTTCTGGCGTAGGCCTTGCTTTACCAATTCTTCAATGAAAGTGAGGGACGACACTATGCGTACGTTGACTCTCATCAGAATGGCGCTGTGGAGTGTTGTGACGATCGCTGTCACGGACATGGCTCACGCTGAACTATACCTCACTGATGCGGCCCCTCAGTCCGGGTTAGCATGTGCTCAGATGCCCGTTGAGCCGATGGAAGATGCGGATTCAGAATTTGCGGATTACGGTGCGGGACTCGTCTTTCGGGAGTACGATCTGGATGGAGATGGTCATGCTGACTTTATGACAGCTCGGCAGATTGATGCGATGAGCCGATCGCTTTCCGATACGAGTACCGACGGCATCCAAAGCCCGCCCCTGTTTTACTGGATCGATCTCAATTCAGACTCTCGATACGACCAGGTCTGGATCGATCGTGGAGGACAAGGACGGTGTGATGACATTGCTCTCTATGAGGGGCCTGTACAAGGACGAGCCTTGCTGCCCTTCTATACCGAACTGGCAACGCGTTGAATCGATGCTTCCTAAATAGGCCGAGCATCTAGCCGGATGTGAAGAAGAGATGTGCGGCTACTGAAACAACGAGGCAAACTGCTCGAAAGACAGCGGAGCCCGTGCGGCGACGGCAAGATTTTCTCGGACATGGTCGGCCTGCTTCATGCCGATTAAGGCTGTGCCCATGCCGGGAGTAGACCGGACAAACTGAATCGAGCGCTGGGCATCGGTGCCATCTCCAAGCCCATCCCGTAATTGGGTCGGGAGTCCTCTTGTAAGCTGCCCCTGATGGATAGCGGCGCTGGCCATCACATACAGACCCAATGCTTTGGCGGCTTCCAAGAAGCTCATGGGCGAACCATTCAAGACCTGAGTTTGCTCAGCCAACGCCTCCGGCATGCCAAGATTATAGGGCAGCTGAATCACTTTAAAGTGATGGTCTTTCCCACCGACCTCTTCGGCTATCTTCACGAGCGACTCCAACGACAAGTGCCCGCGCGAGCCGATCTTCGTCCGATAGCCATCCCATGTGGCGGTGCCGTATACACGAATGTGCTGTTGCGCGACCGCGGCTTCCAACATGGTAAAGGCCCCTCGCATGCGGGAAACAAACTTACCCGGGGAGATATGATCGAGTTGCACTTCCGGATTATGAAGATAATACACATCGACGCAGGAGAGACCGAGATTCGACAAGCTGGTCTTCAACTGATGTTCAAGATACGCCGGCGCCATACAATGACAATTGGCCACGACGTCATCCGGACTGGCAATCTCAGGCATGACAAACGCCTGGTGGAGATACGCCTGCGGATCTCTGGGCGGCATCCCATCGAAGGGAATAAACCCGCCTTTGGTGGAGATGACGATTTCATCACGCGCGGCGGTCCCTTCACGCATGAGGTCTCTCAGGGCCTCACCAATCACACGCTCGCTCCGCATGCAGCGGTAATTGATTGCGCTGTCCAACACATTGCATCCGGACACAATAGCTTGTTTAATGG
This sequence comes from Nitrospiraceae bacterium, assembly GCA_035273145.1. Classification (GTDB taxonomy): domain Bacteria; phylum Nitrospirota; class Nitrospiria; order Nitrospirales; family Nitrospiraceae; genus JAICXS01. The sequence continues at coordinate 6,928 of DATEPO010000046.1, read as the reverse complement.
CATTGCGATACAGCCCATCGGTCAGCGTGTCATGCCCTCCCAGGTAGGTTCCCAATCCCGTGGAGGACAGCGACAATCCGTCCAGACCATCTTTAAAATGCGCCGGATGCGCCACACCGGACACCACCATTCTGTCGCGGTACCGCCAAGTCCCTTGTGCTGTCGCGTATCCGTCAATTGCCATGTCTACTCTTGATTTGCCGTCATCCTAACTTTGCCTTTTTACTTTTACTTAATGCTCTCGCGGCACCATTTCACCGTCTGCTGCACCTCGTCTAACTTCGCAAAATCCATCACTCGCTGAAACGTGGCCGCGACGTACTGATCGTTCATCTCCGTGTTTTCTTCAAACCCGGCGCCGACGAGCAGCTTCCGATATTTGGTTACGGCGGGCTGCAGATAGTACTTCGCTTGCTTCGCCAGTTCATCGGTACCCAAATCTTCCGGCGTCCCCGTGGATAAAAGACTTTGGATATCGTCCATATCCATACCCGTCTGGCAAATCACTCGACCATCCGGTGTCACTTCCAGCATCCACGCCTCATCGCCTAATGACAAGGCGAGGGACCCACCGGGCTCAAGCTCGTAAAAAGCCGGCTCGCTGTGCATCAACTTGGATCGTGTCACTTCCCACGGGATAGGCATTGATTCACTCATGCACAGAATTTCCGTTCATGGCCTGATCCGTCTCCCCGCTCAGACGAACGCGCAAGGCTTCCAGGCGTCGAGTATTCTCGGCTAACTTCGGCAACTGATATTTACGATCCACGCGGACGACTCGCTCCAACAGCTTGACGGCTTCTTCAAGCTGCCCTGCCTTCTCATAACATTCCGCCATGAGATACCAGGCGCCGCCGATCCGTAATTCATCGTGCATCCGTTCGGCCACTGCCAAGCTCGTCCGGCAACACGCCAGCGCTTCTTCCCCCCGTTCCTGCAGGAGATACGTGCGCGCCATCATCCGCCACCCGTCCGCCATCCCTCCATGATTACCTGTTCGGCGCATTAAAATAAGCGACTGTTCGTAGTACCGCATCGCCTCTTCGAATTGCTTGGTTTCTCGCGCGACCAATCCTAAATCGGACAAGAGAATCGCTTTGCCCCCCTCATCCACAGTTCGCGTCATCAGATCCAGAGCTTCTAAGTAGTACGCCTTGGCCCGCTCCCACTCACCGGCATCGGCTCGAAGATTGCCGAGATTGGCTAGGGTTGTGCCGATTCCTCGATCGTCGCCAAGGATTTTTTGCAGTTCCAACACTTCCTGATAATAGGCGTGGGCCTGCTCACGTCGTCCGCTGACGGCACAGATGTTTCCCAAATTTCCCAGAGTCGCCACCAGAGCGCGCCGGTCTCCGCTCACACGATCGCATTCCAACGCTTGCGCATAGCAGACGTAGGCTTGCGTGTAGTCCCCGCGCGAGAAACGTTCGTTTCCTTGGCGATTGAGTTCTGCGGAAGGCGAGTGCATGACGGCTTAGATATTCAGGGCTGTTTCGACGATAGGCTTCGCACCGGATAGAATGGAGGCGCCATCGCCGACGAGTAGGGTGTCGAAGTTATATTTAAGAAGACGATGCAAGCCGTCGCGAGCCTTTGCGGAATCGATATACTTTTCGGGCGGCAGCATGGAGACGGAGCCTGGCGGTTTCCCGATCAGGGCATCCCCGACGATCATAATACCGGTTTCCACCCGCCCGCCCTGGTCCCGCCGAGACGCGCCCGTTCCAACCTGCTGGATAAAGAGGGCGCACTCCCCTGGCGATTTTTGGTCCTGAAGGTGGATGGCCCAAATGCCGCCCGGCAACAATTCTCCATCTTTATACGTCTTGTCAGGCTTCACATCCATCTGCGGCGCATCGGTGTCCGGAAGCCAAAGCTGACAACCAAACTGCGTCTTGTACGTGACTGCTTCTCGAAGGTGGTCTCGGTTCGTAATAAGAATATAGTCGACTCGCCCGCCTCTCTGAATCTGTTGCACGTCGGCCGCAATCATGGGCGGCGGATCGACCAAAATACGATGCTCACCCACGGTGAGAAACAGCCCGTTGAAATCGAGCTTTTTCTCGTCCGAGAACCACGACCACTGCCAAATGTTGGGAAGAAGTTGCTTCATAGGCATTCATTGAGGTTAGTAAACGTCACTCCGGCACCGGACCTCAGCCTTTTCTAAAGCGTTCCCACCGCGTCCTTCACAATCTTCGTCACCTTCGTGACAATGCTGTGCTCATTCGGCAGATCGATGATGTCGTCCTCCGGCACCGTAACAAACTTGCGGTTGGGACCCTTCGTCAGCGAGATAAGGAACATACTATTGGAAGGCGTGACTGGGATAACCACTTGTACGGCCCCATCCACACTTTTGACTAATTCCAGAAACGCCTGCTTCCCTGCTTCAATTTCATCCATCCTGACCTACCTTTTTTTGCGCGATCATGCATTTAGGATGCTCAAATGGTCATCCAACGAGGGCCGCAGGCAAGGTAAACACCGAGGCGTACCCTTCGGGGCACGTTGAGGACGTTTTGCGAGCCGACAACGAAGTTGGGCGCGTTTTCAGCCTCCTTATAGTCCGCTGCTTCCCTTTGGTTCACCGGCCAACAACTTCTCGACTTCGGCGAGAATGATATCCGCCCCCGCCAAATCCATGTTCCCCACGCGCTGCCACTGGATGATGCCGTTCTGATCGATGATGTACACGTTCGGAATGAAACGCCCTCCCCCATAGAGTTTATCGGTCGTTTTACCGGGATCGATGAGATAGGGATAGCTGACCTTGATGGGGAATTGGGACAAGAACTCAGACACCGCCTTTTTGGAATCGCCCGACGAGTTCACGCCGATGACCGCCACATTTTTGCCGCGGGTCGCCTCATAGACTTTTTGGAGATTGGTCCCTTGCATCATGCAGGGTTCGCAAATATGGAAGAGCCCGAGCACGATGACCTTTCCCTTCGCGCTCTCCAGCGAGACCGTCTCACCATTCAACGACGTCAACGTAAACGAGGGCGCTTTTTCTCCAACCTTAAAAAAACTCTTGGCAGATACCGCCGTCACAATAGTCACGATCATCAACGGCATCATCATGGTCATGAAAAGTCGTTTCATAGGTACCTCCTCATAACAAAAACGCTGACTGGTATCCTAACACGCGGATTTTTTGATGAGCAATGACTTACTTCTGATGATGGATGATGAACATGAACAACTAGAGGTCGCTTAGAGGTTGTTCAAAATGGCCATCCAACAAGGCCGCAGGCGAGCAAAAACCGGAGGCGTAGCGCTTTTTCACTCGCCCGCTCCAAGCGCGTAAAAACGCGCTTCTTTCCCGTGGCTACGTGGAGGATTTTGAGAGCCGAGAACGCCCTGCGGGAAGGAGACGCGTCGTGGCGCGTCCGGGGCGGGGCGGTGTAATGAGGGCATGCAACCTCAGAAGAGCCCGAGCTGCAGTTCTTCCGCTTTCGTGAACGGAATGGGATAGCGCTCGGTAAAGCAAGCATTGCAGTAATCGCCACCCCTTCCCGGTGAGGCATTCAACATACCTTCGAGGCTGAGATAGGCAAGGCTGTCGGCGGTAATATACTTTTTAATTTCCTGCAAATTATGGCTCGAGGCAATCAATTCACGCTTGGTTGGTGTGTCGATGCCATAGAAGCACGGCGACACGATCGGCGGCGAGCTGATCCGCATGTGCACTTCCTTCGCGCCTGCCTGGCGGAGCATTTTGACGATCTTGCGACTCGTCGTCCCGCGCACGAGCGAGTCATCCACCACGACGACGCGTTTGCCTTTCAACACATCCGGCACCGCATTCAGCTTCACTTTGACGCCGAAATGCCGAATGGATTGCTCCGGTTCGATGAACGTCCGTCCCACATAGTGATTCCGTATCAAACCCGTCTCGAACGGAATGCCGGACCCTTCTGCAAAGCCGAGGGCGGCCGGCACGCCGGAGTCCGGAACGGGAATCACGACATCGGCTTTGACCGGAGATTCCTTGGCCAGTTGCCGCCCTAACGCTTTGCGTGTGGCATAGACCGTATGTCCGCCGAAGATTTTGCTGTCGGGCCGTGAAAAGTAGACATACTCAAAGACACACTTCGCCGGCTGCGCTTCGACAAACGGCTTGTGCGACGTCACACCCTTGTCATCCAATATGATCAGCTCCCCGGGCTCGACATCCCGAACATATTCGGCCCCAATCAAGTCGAACGCACAGGTTTCCGACGCCACCATCCAACTGTCGCGCAACCTTCCCAGGCACAGTGGCCGCAAACCATAGGGATCGCGGGCGGCAATGACCCCCGCATCGGTCATCAGCACGACTGAGAACGCGCCCCGCACCTGGCTCAGCGCATCGATGATCCGGGCCAGCAGAGAGTCTGCGCGCGAGTGCGCGATGAGATGGATGATGACTTCGCTGTCGGTCGTCGATTGAAAAATCGCGCCATAGGCTTCCAGCTCATGACGCAACATCGTCGCATTGATCAGATTGCCATTATGCGCCAGCGCGAGGTTTCCGAACGCGAAATTCACGGTCAGCGGTTGCACGTTCTTGAGGTTGTTACCTCCGGCAGTGGAATAGCGATTGTGCCCGATCGCCCGAGTGCCGGGCAGATGCTTGAGCACGGACTTCGTATAGATGTCGGCCACCAGTCCCAACCCTTTTTCGGTATAGAAATGCTCGCCGTCCGAGGAGACGATTCCTGATCCCTCCTGCCCTCGATGCTGCAGCGCATAGAGACCGAGATACGTCAGGTTGGCCGCTTCCTTATGGCCATAGATACCGAACACGGCGCATTCATCGTGAAATTTATCCGGAGTAATCAGTTGCATGGATGTATGGATAGAGAGTGTGGATAGAATGCAAGCGCATCACGCGATCAGGTCTCAGCGTCAAGCGCTCGCTTCAAACTATTGGCCCAGCGATCATACAGCGCGTAAACGTCCGAGTCGATGGTGCATCCGCTTGTCTGACCGTCACCTTCAGCCTCAATGATGACGCGGTCGCCACCCACTGTCCCGATCGTGGTGGCCGGCACACCGCACGTCGCAGCCATGTGCAGCACTTGATCGACATGGGCTGGACGAACAGACAAGACGACTCGCGACTGACTTTCCCCAAACAACAACGCGTCACGACGAAGTCGATCGAGCGTTAATTTTAACACAGCCCCGATTGGTTTCGTAGGATGGGATACACAACATTCGGTGAGCGTGACTGCTAAACCGCCATCTGAACAGTCATGCGCTGATTCAACGACACCTTCGCCGATCATTTTGAGCACACACGTGTGCAGTGCCTTTTCTGTCTCAAGATCCAGATAGGGTGGCGAGCCCTGCTCCCGGTGATGGATCACACGCAAATATTCCGTTCCACCTAAATCTTCTCGTGTGGCACCGAGCAGAATCACCGCATCGCCTGCCTGCTTGAACCATTGCGTGACCACGCGATCGGCCGGTTCAATCAAACCGACCATGCCAAGAATCGGCGTGGGATAGATCGACAGGCCGTTCGTCTCATTGTAGAAACTGACATTGCCGCTCACGACCGGAATCTGGAACATTTCACAGGCATCCTTGATTCCCTCGATTGAAAGGATGAACTGCCACATCACATCCGACCGCTCCGGATTGCCGAAGTTCAGGCAGTCCGTCACCCCGATCGGCTCTGCGCCTGAGCACACCACATTCCGCGCCGCTTCGGCCACGGCGATATTCCCTCCGGCGTAAGGATTCAACACGCAATAGCGGCCATTCCCATCTGTCGTCATGGCAAGCGCCTTGTTCGTGCCCTTCACGCGAATGACGGCCGCATCCGACCCCGGCCGCACGAGTGTATTCGTCTGGACCATATGATCGTATTGTTCATACACCCATCGCTTGTTCGCGATCGTCGGCGATTCCAACAGCGAGAGCAGCACGGCGGTGGCATCCTTCACATCCGGCAAGACATCCAGATTGAGCGCCTGTAAATATTCCTGATACGCCGGCGGCGCATTCGGACGTTCGTACTTCGGGCCGTCGTCAGCCAACGCTTTTGCGGGAATTTCCGCCACGACCTTGCCTTGGTCTCGCACGCGCAGCAGGCCGTCATTCGTGACACGACCAACAACAGCCACGTCGAGGTCCCACTTCTGACAAATGCGGATGACCTCGTCTTCCCTTCCCTGGTTCGCAACCATGAGCATGCGTTCTTGCGATTCCGAGAGCATGAGGTCATACGCCGTCATGCCGGGCTCGCGTCGAGGAACATGGGTAAGATCGAGATCGATGCCGTTATCGGCGCGTGAGGCCATCTCACAGGACGAGCTGGTCAGACCCGCTGCTCCCATGTCTTGGATGCCCACGAGCAGGTCGCCCGACATCAGTTCTAAACATGCCTCTAGTAGAAGTTTCTCTGTGAACGGATCGCCGACCTGCACAGTCGGCCGCTTCGACTCGGACGCTTCATCGAACGAATCGGACGCCATCGTCGCTCCGTGAATACCGTCCCGCCCCGTCTTCGAGCCCACGTAGATGACCGGATTGCCGATGCCAGCCGCCTTGCCCTTAAAGATTTTGTCTTTCTTGGCGATCCCGAGACAAAACACGTTCACGAGGGGGTTATGGCTGTAGATGTCGTTGAACACGACTTCGCCGCCGATCGTCGGCACGCCCATGCAATTGCCATAGCCACTGATTCCCGCGACGACCCCTTTCACCAAATGCCGGTTCAGCGGCTGATCCAACAAGCCGAAACGCAGCGAGTCCAACAAGGCGACAGGCCGCGCTCCCATCGTAAAGATGTCGCGCAGAATGCCGCCCACGCCCGTCGCCGCGCCTTGATACGGCTCGATGAACGACGGATGATTGTGCGACTCCATCTTGAACACCGCACACAAGCCATCGCCGATATCCACCGCGCCGGCATTCTCCCCCGGCCCCTGCA
>DATEPO010000045.1:0-9070 GCA_035273145.1 Nitrospiraceae bacterium | reverse complement strand
CGACTTCACTTCCACAATTGGCTTGACATTATCGAGGGCCGACCGAAATATTTTCAGGGGATCGTTGCCGGTCTTCTCCTGAATAACTTCGAATGCGCCATAGCACACCCGCTCCGCAGTACTCTTCTTGCCGCCATACATCATGACATTAATAAACTTACCCACCAGCTTATCGTGATACCGTGGGTCTGGAGTTACCTCTCGCTGTCCAAATATGCGTCGTCTTGGCATTTTGTTCTTCTTTAATAAATGTCGGTGGAACCTACTTCGGGCGCTTCGCGCCGTACTTCGACCTGCTTTGCTTACGATTGGCGACTCCAACGGCATCCAGCGCGCCACGAACGATGTGATACCGGACGCCAGGCAAATCTTTGACGCGGCCGCCGCGAACCAGCACGATGGAGTGCTCTTGCAGATTATGCCCCACGCCCGGAATGTAAGACGTCACCTCCATCCCGTTCGTGAGTCGCACACGAGCCACCTTCCGTAACGCCGAATTTGGTTTTTTTGGCGTCGAAGTATACACCCTGATACACACTCCGCGCTTCTGGGGGCAGCGCTTCAGAGCTGGACTCTTTGTCTTACCCTTCGCCTTCCGTCTTCCCTGTCGCACTAATTGATTGATCGTTGGCATTCGAATTTCCTATTGTCTACTCGCCAAAGCCGACGAATTATAATGAGGTGTGAACTCACTGTCAAGCAAGCAGAGAGCTTTTTTACACCCCGCCGGATCCGGTTTCCACGTTTTGTTGCGTCTCTTGTCCTATACCGACAGGTTCGCCGGCCAATTCAGCGACCTGCGCTTCCTGTTTTGGGCTAATAACGAACGTGTCGCGATATTCGTCAAATCCGGTCCCGGCCGGAATGAGCCGCCCAACGATGACGTTTTCTTTCAAGCCCAATAGCCCATCTTCTTTGCCGTTGATCGACGCTTCCGTCAAGACACGCGTCGTCTCCTGGAAGGATGCCGCTGAAATAAAGCTGTCCGTCGTCAGGGCCGCCTTCGTGATACCCAACAGCACGGGCTTACCGAGCGCGGCCTTGCCGCCATTCGTCAACACTCGCTCATTTTCATCTTCAAATGCGAATCGGCCTACCTGGCTACCAGGCAAGAATTCTGTATCGCCTGGATCTTCAATCCGAACTTTCCGCAGCATTTGCCGGACGATGATCTCGATATGCTTGTCATTGATGGTCACCCCTTGCAACCGATACACATCTTGCACTTCATCGACCAAATATTTCTGCAATTCCTTCGGACCCAGGACGTCAAGAATGTCATGCGGATTGGCAGAGCCATCCATGAGCGGCTCGCCGGCCCTGACCCAATCGCCTTCATGCACATTGACGTGCTTACCTTTGGGGATGGAATATTCCTTCCGATCACCCACCTTATTGTCCACGATCACTCTCCGCATCCCCTTGACAAAACCTTCGTAAGAAACCTCACCATCGATCTCGCTAATAACCGCCTGCTCTTTTGGCTTCCGAGCCTCGAACAGTTCGGCGACACGCGGCAGACCGCCGGTGATATCTTTCGTCTTCGTCGTTTCACGAGGAATTTTTGCCAGCACGTCGCCGGGATGAACGATGCTGCCTTTTTCGACGAGGATGTGTGCGCCGACCGGCAAAAGATATCGCGCGACCGCGGCTGCGCTTGAGACTTTCGCCGTCTTGCCGGAGTCATCCTTAATGGAGACCCGGGGCCGCATCGTGGTGCCGGAATGCTCGATCACCACTTTGCGCGAGAGCCCCGTGACTTCATCGAACTCCTCTTTCATCGTCACGCCTTCAGTAATGTCCCCGTATGCGACCTTCCCACCCACATCGGTCAGAATAGACAGTGAGTAGGGATCCCATTCAACGAGCCGCTGACCGATGTCCACGCGCCCGCCGTCTTTAACCTTAATCCGCGCGCCGTACACCACGGGATACTTTTCGCGCTCACGGCCGTTTTCATCATAAATTGCGATCTTGGCATTGCGATTCATCACGACCCAGTCACCTTCTTTATTTTTGACCGCAATGCCCGGATTGTGATGATCGGTATTTTTCTTGGCGTCGAAGCTCATAAACTTCAAGGAGCCGGCATGCTTACCCTCGACGACCGTCTGCTCGACAACCTTGCTCGCCGTTCCACCGATGTGGAAAGTTCTCATCGTGAGCTGAGTGCCGGGCTCTCCGATGGATTGAGCAGCGATGACTCCGACCGGCTCGCCTTTTTCGACCAGCCGGCCGCGCGAAAGATCGCGGCCGTAGCACTTGATACAGACTCCTCGGCGCGATTGGCAGGTCAGCACCGAACGAATCGTGACGCGATCCACCCCGGCCTCGACGACGCTCTTGGAGCGCTCTTCGTCGATCTCCTCATTGGCCTTGACGATCATCTCGCCCGTCAATGGATCCCGAATGTCCTCCGATGCCAGGCGACCGAGGATACGGTCTTCGAGCGGCTGGATAATCTCACCCCCCTCAATGAGGGCCGTCACGACAATGCCGTCTGCCGTTCCACAATCCTCTTCGGTGATGATCACATCTTGACTGATGTCGACCAGACGCCGAGTCAGATATCCGGAGTTCGCCGTTTTCAACGCAGTGTCTGCAAGACCTTTGCGAGCCCCGTGCGTGGAAATGAAGTACTGCAACACGGTCAAGCCTTCCCGGAAATTGGCGGTAATCGGCGTCTCGATAATTTCACCCGATGGCTTGGCCATCAGACCGCGCATACCGCCGAGCTGTCTGATCTGCTGTGAGCTTCCGCGCGCGCCGGAGTCGGCCATCATGAAAATCGGATTGAAGGCTTCCTTCGAGCCGCCATCCGCGCCAAGGCTCAGCTCTTTCATCATCTCGTTGGCGACCTGCTCAGTGACGTGCGCCCAGATATCGATCACCTTATTGTAGCGCTCACCATTGGTGATCAATCCTTCACTGTACTGCTTTTCAATTTCATTGACTTCCCGTTGGGCTCGATTAATCAGATCTTCCTTTTTCAACGGGATGTGCATGTTGTCGATACAGATTGAGGCGCCGGCCTTCGTGGCATAGTAAAACCCGAGGTCCTTAATTTTATCCAACAGGGTCACGGTTTCTCGATGTCCCGCTTGCCGATAGACGGCATCGATCAACTTGGTCATTTCTTTCTTCGTCATGACCTGGTTGGCCACCGAGAATGGCGTCGTGACCGGCAAGACTTCACCGAGCAAGACGCGCCCGACCGTCGTCGCGACAAGATTACCTTCGATACGCACCTTGATTTTTGCGTGTTCTTCCACTTCACCGGCATCATAGGCCATCCGTACTTCTTCCGGTGACGCGAAGACCTTGCCTTCGCCTTTGGCGCCAGGCCGCTCCTTGGTCAGCCAGTAGCAGCCCAATACCATATCTTGGGAGGGCACGGCGATCGGCTTGCCGTTCGCTGGAGAAAGGATGTTGTTAATCGACATCATCAGCACGCGCGCTTCGATTTGCGCTTCAACGGAAAGCGGCACGTGCACCGCCATCTGGTCGCCGTCAAAGTCGGCGTTAAACGCGGCGCAGACCAACGGGTGCAGCCGGATCGCTTTCCCTTCGACCAACACCGGATCGAACGCCTGGATACCGAGGCGATGTAGGGTGGGCGCGCGATTGAGAAGAACGGGATGCTCGCGGATCACTTCGTCCAGCACATCCCACACTTCCGGCCGCTCTTTTTCCACTAAACGCTTCGCGCTCTTGATGGTCGTCGCGGCGCCTCGCGCTTCCAGTTTGTGGAAGATAAACGGCTTGAAGAGTTCCAGCGCCATTTTTTTCGGCAGTCCGCATTGATTCAAGCGCAGCTCGGGACCGACGACGATGACCGAACGGCCGGAGTAATCCACCCGCTTTCCCAACAAATTCTGCCGGAAGCGGCCCTGCTTGCCCTTGAGCATGTCGCTCAACGACTTTAATGGCCGCTTGTTGGGACCGCGTATTGCGCGTCCACGCCGCCCATTATCAAAGAGCGCATCCACGGCTTCCTGGAGCATCCGCATTTCATTTCTGATGATGACGCCGGGCGCTTTCAATTCCATGAGTCGCTTCAACCGATTATTTCGATTGATCACCCGCCGATAGAGATCATTCAGATCCGAGGTCGCAAATCGTCCGCCATCCAACGGCACGAGCGGACGCAGTTCCGGCGGCAGGACCGGAATGACGTCCATGATCATCCATTCCGGTTTGTTCCCGGATTTCCGGAACGCTTCGAGCACTTTCAAGCGTTTCGCGAGTTTTTTCTTGACCGCGACTGAGGTCGAAGTTTTAGACTTGATATGGAGCTCATCCCACTGGGCATTGATGTCGACTTTTCGGAGCAGGTCCCGGATAGCTTCCGCGCCGATACCCGCTTTAAACGCGTTTGCGCCATGTTCTTCATGGAGAGTGCGGAGCATATCTTCCGTTAAGAGTTCCTGCACCTTCAGCGAGGTATCGCCGGGATCCACGACGACATAACTTTCAAAGTAGAGAATTTTCTCCAGATGCTTTAGGCTCATGTCGAGGAGGGTCCCGATTCGGCTCGGGACTCCCTTCAGGAACCAGATATGCGCGACCGGCGCAGCCAGCTCAATATGCCCCATCCGCTCGCGTCGGACTTTTGATTGGATCACTTCCACACCGCACTTATCGCATACGATGCCACGATGCTTCATGCGCTTATACTTGCCGCAGTTACACTCCCAGTCCTTGATCGGACCAAAAATCTTGGCGCAAAAAAGACCGTCTTTTTCCGGCTTGAACGAACGATAATTGATCGTCTCGGGTTTCTTCACTTCGCCATAGGACCACGAGCGGATCTTCTCCGGCGACGCAATCCGAATGCGCATCGCATCAAAGGACATGGAATCTCGCGGCTTTTCAAATAGGGTATATATGCCTTCCAAGGTTTCTCCCTCCTAGCAACCACTGAACATCGCCGCCGACTGCGTTCTCGGATGGTCAAAATCTTCAACGTACCTCAAAGGGTACGCCTGCGGTTTTGACTCGCCTGCCGCCTTGTTGGACGACGATTTTGAGCGGTCGTTTAACATGCGATGAGAGATGTTCTTCATTCGTTCGTTCGGTTTTTTTTCGGCTGCGGCCTTGCTGGAAGACCTTTTTTGAGCAGCGCACAATTTACAAGTGGAGACCACCGTCATTCTTTCGATTTCACTAATTCCACGTCGAGACCGAGGCTTTGCAGTTCCTTCACAAGAACGTTGAAGGATTCCGGCAAGCCCGGCTCCAGGAAGTTTTCTCCCTTGACGATGGCCTCATAAATTCTGGAACGACCCGGCACATCGTCCGATTTGACGGTAAGAAACTCTTGAAGCGTGGACGCGGCACCATACGCCTGCAGCGCCCATACTTCCATCTCGCCCAATCGCTGTCCGCCAAATTGCGCCTTCCCGCCCAACGGTTGTTGCGTGACCAACGAATACGGTCCGATGGAGCGAGCGTGGATTTTGTCATCCACCAAATGATGCAATTTCAGCATGTACATGTATCCCACCGTGACGGGACTTTTAAAGGCTTCGCCGGTGCGTCCATCATAGAGCTTGGCTTGTCCCGTTGTCGGCAAGCCCGCTTTTTTGAGCAGCTCTTTAATTTCCTTTTCCGATGCCCCGTCGAACACTGGACTGGATACGTTAATCCCAAGTGCTTTCGCCGCCCAGCCCAAATGCGTTTCAAGGATCTGTCCGACATTCATACGCGAGGGCACGCCCAACGGATTCAAGACGATTTCCACCGGTGTACCGTCCGGCAAGTATGGCATGTCCTCTTCCGGCAAAATTCTGGAGACCACGCCCTTATTGCCATGCCGGCCCGCCATCTTGTCGCCGACAGAGATCTTCCGCTTCATGGCTACGTAGACCTTCACCAGCTTGATGACGCCCGGAGGCAATTCATCGCCTCGCTTGAGCCGTCCGACCTTATCGTCATACAGAGTCTGCAAGATTTCGATTTGCTCTTTCGCGAGCCGCTCGATTTCCTCGAGCTGCTTCTGCTCATCAGGATCGCTCAACGTGATATGCCTGATTTGATCGTCACCGAGCTTCTTGAGCACTTCCGCCGTGAGCTTGCCCTTCTTCTTCAGCGTGACATCGCCGGTGTCCGAATCCATGAGGTCGCGCCCGACGACTTTGCCGAGCAAGAATTTCCGCACCTTCTTGGTCTTTTCTTCTTCGATGATGCGGAGTTCGTCCTGGTGATCGCGCTGCAACTTCAGTACGTCTTCATTTTCGATGCTCTTCGAACGTTCGTCTTTGTCGAGCCCTTTCCGTGAAAAAATTTTCACGTCCACGACGATCCCTTCGACCCCCGGCGGCACTTGCAGCGAGGTGTCCTTCACGTCGCCTGCTTTTTCACCGAAGATGGCCCGGAGCAGTTTCTCTTCAGGCGTCAATTGTGTCTCGCCTTTCGGCGTCACCTTTCCGACCAGAATATCTCCCGGCTTGACCTCGGCGCCGATGCGAATAATGCCGCTTTCATCGAGATTCCGCAGCGCTTCTTCTCCGACATTGGGAATATCGCGGGTGATTTCCTCTTTGCCTAATTTCGTATCCCGCGCTTCGACTTCAAACTCCTCGATATGGATGGACGTGAACGCATCTTCCCGCACCAGTTTTTCGCTGAGGAGGATCGCGTCTTCGAAGTTGTACCCGCCCCACGGCATAAACGCGACCAAGATATTTTGGCCAAGGGCCAACTCGCCCTTATCCATCGCGGGCCCATCGCCAAGCACCTGCCCCTTCTTGACGGGCTGTCCAACTCGGACGACCGGCTTCTGGGTGATACACGTGTTTTGGTTCGATCGCTGGAATTTGATCAGGTCGTACACATCCAACAAGCCATCGCCCTTCCGGCCACCGTCATTCTTTTTCGGTTCAGCGCGAACCACAATGCGTGTCGCATCGACACTCTCGACGACGCCGGCGCGCTTCGCTTGAATCACGTAGCCGGAGTCCCTGGCCACGACTGCTTCCATGCCGGTTCCGACGAACGGCGCTTCGGTGCGAACCAGCGGCACCGCTTGGCGTTGCATATTCGATCCCATCAACGCGCGATTCGCGTCATCATGCTCGAGAAAAGGCACAAGAGCCGTCGCGACGCTTACGACTTGCTTAGGCGATACATCCATGTACTCGATACGGTCTGCCGTCGTCGTCACAAAATCTCCGGCCTTACGAGAGGAGATCGTTTCCGAAACCAAACGGCCGGAGCCATCCACTTTCGAGTTGGCCTGCGCAACCGTATACTGGTCTCCCTCGATCGCCGACAAGTATTCGATTTCATCCGTGACACGCCCCTTCCTCACTTTTCGATACGGCGCTTCAATGAAACCGAAATCATTGATCCGAGCGTAGGTCGCCAGTGAGGTGATCAAACCGATATTCGGACCTTCCGGCGTTTCGATCGGACAGATACGGCTATAGTGGGAAGGATGGACGTCACGCACCTCGAACCCAGCGCGTTCGCGGGTCAAGCCGCCTGGACCCAGCGCCGACAAGCGGCGCTTGTGCGTAATTTCGGCCAATGGGTTTGTCTGATCCATGAACTGCGAGAGCTGGCTGCTGCTGAAAAACTCCTTAATCGCCGCCACCACGGGCTTCGCATTGATCAAATCGTGCGGAAGAACCGTTTCCATATCGAGCAGGTTCATGCGCTCCTTGATACTGCGCTCCATGCGCACCAAACCAAGTCGCACCTGGTTTTCCAACAATTCGCCGACTGAGCGTACCCGTCGATTGCCCAAGTGGTCGATATCGTCGATGTCGCCTTTCCCCATCTTGAGGTTGACGAGATACCGAATGACCTCGACAATATCTTGCGCGGTCAAGGTTCGCTGCTCGAGGGCCAGATCCAGCCCAAGTTTTTTATTCAGCTTCAACCGTCCTACGGGGGAAAGATCATATCGCTTGCCATTGTTAAACAGATTCTCGAAGAGCACTTTGGCCGTTTCGACCGACGGTGTTTCGCCGGGCCTGAGACGCTTATAGATTTCGACCATCGCTTCTTCTTTGGATTCGGTCCGCTCCATGTCCAGGGTATCGAGAATCACAGGCGTCGCCGTCACGGTGTCTAAATAAATCGCCTTGAAGCTGTCGATATTGCTTTCCAGGATTTTATCGAGCACCGCAGGAGTCAGCTTGTGATTTTTGTCCAAAACTTTGTCCTTGGTGACCGGATCCACCAATTCAGTAAGTACCGCCCTGCCGACGAGGTCAGCAGAATTGACCGGGATTTCCTTCACGCCGGCAGCCTTCAAACGGGCAATGGTATTCTTATTCAGCTTCGCGCCCTCACGAACAATGGGCTCCTTGCTGCCCTTTTCCGTGATTTCAATCGGACATCGCGCGCCAGCATGAATCTCGGGATCCAGCTTCCGCATCAGTTTGCCTTTGACGATGCGGATTTCTTCCACGGCGTAATACATCTTCAGCAGATCGTCGCTGGAGTAACCGAACGCTTTGAGCAAAATCGTCGCAGGCATTTTACGACGGCGATCGATCCGTACGTAGAGAATGTCGCGCGCGTCGAATTCAAAATCCAGCCACGAGCCGCGATACGGAATGATGCGAGCAGAGTACAAGACCTTACCGCTCGCATGGGTCTTTCCCTTATCATGCGTAAACGAAGCCCCTGGAGAACGGTGGAGCTGACTCACAACGACACGTTCGGTGCCATTGACAATGAAGGTCCCTCGCTCCGTCATCAACGGCAATTCGCCGACATACACTTCCTGCTCGCGCACATCGAGCACCTTTTTCTTCGGCCCTTTGTCTTCTTTATCGAACACGACGAGCCGCACGCGAAGCTTCAGAGGGACGGCATAGGTCATCCCCTGCTCAAGACATTCCCGGACGTCATATTTCGGCGTGCCCAACGAATAGCTGGAAAATTCCAGTACCGCGGTATTGTTATAGTCGGCGATCGGGAAGACGCTGACCAGCGCAGCCTGAAGCCCTTTGTCCTCTCGTCGGTCGGGATTGGCTTCAAGTTGAAGAAACTGCTCACAGGAGCGTTTCTGAATTCCGGTCAAATCGGGGATGTCAATGTTTGCACGGATTTTGGA
>DATEPO010000044.1:0-10752 GCA_035273145.1 Nitrospiraceae bacterium | reverse complement strand
AACAGGCGTGCAAGGAATTTCCGGAACGAGTCATCGTCGGCATTGATGCGCGAGACGGAAAAGTAGCCGTGCACGGCTGGACGCAGGTGTCCGGCACGTCCGTAACCGACCTTCTGCAACAGCTCATGAGCTATCCGCTTGCCGGTCTAATCTACACCGATATCGCCACGGACGGCATGCTGGCAGGACCCAATCTGACCGCGCTTCGCGATCTAGCCGATTCTTCTCCGGTACCCGTCATTGCGTCCGGCGGTATTACGCGTCTTGACGATTTGCGGGCCATTCAATCGCTGGGACCGCGCATTGTCGGGGCAATTGTCGGCAAGGCGCTGTATGATGGAAAGATCGATCTGCGAGAAGCCATCGATGCAGTGGCGGAGTGATCTCATGTTGACGAAGCGCATTATTCCCTGTCTGGATGTTAAAGATGGCCGTGTCGTCAAGGGCGTCTCGTTCGCCAATCTTCGAGACGCAGGCGACCCGGTGGAGGTGGCGGCGGCTTACGATCGCGATGGCGCCGATGAGCTGTGTTTCCTCGACATCACCGCGTCCCATGAAAATCGGAAACCAATTCTCGACGTCGTGGCCCGGACCGCCGAGCACGTGTTTATGCCCGTGACGGTCGGGGGCGGCGTGAGGACGTTGGACGATATTCGAGCCTTGTTGAATGCAGGGTCGGACAAGGTCAGCATCAATACGGCTGCAGTGGAACACCCGGAGTTTGTGAACGCCGCAGCCGGCCGATTTGGGTCGCAATGCATTGTGGTGGCGATCGATGCGAAACGGCGAGGAGACGCCCAAGGAAATCGTTGGGAAGTGTTTACCCATGGTGGCCGACGGGCGACCGGCCGCGATGTGATCGAGTGGGCCCGTGCTATGGAACGCGCCGGCGCCGGAGAAATTCTTCTTACGAGCATGGACCGCGATGGCACGCAGGATGGGTATGATCTCGAATTGACCGCGGCCGTATCGATGGGAGTCTCGATTCCCGTGATCGCCTCGGGGGGAGCCGGTCTCTTAGAGCATCTTGCTGATGCGTTCACGATCGGCCGAGCCGACGCGGTGCTTGCCGCCTCGATCTTTCACTATCGAACCTACACGGTTGGCCAGGCGAAAGCGTTCCTTCATGAGAAGGGCATTCCAATGAGACTGACGAGTTGTCAGGATCAGAATCCGGTAGTGGCGTCATGAATCAGTGGAGGCAGATCCGATTTGACGAACAAGGACTTGTGCCGGCCGTCGTGCAGGACTGGCGGGACGGGACCGTGTTGATGGTGGGATTCATGAACGGTGAGGCCTTGACGCACACAGTGATGACGAAGCATGTCCATTTCTGGAGCCGTTCCCGAAAGAAACTGTGGGAAAAAGGTGAAACATCAGGCCATTACCTGTTGCTCAAAGATCTCTTCGTGGACTGCGATGACGATACAGTGTTGGTCAAAGCTGAGCCCATGGGGCCGACGTGCCACACCGGATCGCAGTCCTGTTTCTTCTCGCACATTGGAGAAGCGGGGGCGACGGATGGCGTGAGCTCTTCCGAGGCCATGGGTGGAATTTTCGAACGCATCTACCGGACAATTGTAGATCGGAAGGAGCATCCCAAGAGCGGCTCCTATGTGTCGTCATTGTTTGAGGGAGGGCAAGACCGGATCTTGAAGAAAGTCGCGGAAGAAGCCGGTGAAGTGATGCTCGGCTCTAAAAACGACAAACGGGAAGAGGTCATTTATGAGATGGCTGATCTCTTTTTCCATGCCCTCGTGGTCCTCGGCTACCACGGCATTCCGTTACTGGAGGTGTATCAAGAACTGGCGGCTCGCCATGGCACACCAGGATTGCGAGCTGAGCAAAAAGGCACGAAGAAACAATGAGCGCCTGTCTGTTCTGTAGCGTCGTGGATGGGACGATTCAATCGACGATGGTCTATGAAGACGAGCACGCTGTAGCTTTCCAAGATATTCATCCCCAAGCGCCCGTGCACATCTTGGTCATTCCCAAACGCCACGTGCAGTCGGTTCAAGACTTCGAGGACAGCGATGCCGAACTGCTGGGCCATCTTCTGATGGTCTGTGTGAAACTGGCGAAGCAAAAAGGGATTTCTGAGTCCGGCTATCGGATTGTGACAAATTCGGGACCCCACGCGGGCCAAACGGTGCCTCATCTTCATTTCCATCTCCTGGGCGGCCGCTCGATGACATGGCCTCCCGGATAAGGCGCCTTCCCTGCCTTTACAGGCAGTCTGCCGACTTGTTACACTGATCGGTCATTTTTCTTTTCTTGAGGCAAGTATGGCGGTGGGATTGATCCCGGAAGAGATCATCAATCAAATCCGGGAACGTGTGGATATCGCCGACGTGGTGGCCAATTATGTCGCGCTCTCGCGGACTGGACAAAATCTCAAAGGCCTGTGCCCCTTTCACTCAGAAAAATCGCCTTCCTTTACAGTGAGTCCATCTCGTCAGATCTTTCATTGCTTTGGCTGTGGAACCGGGGGCAATGTATTCACGTTCGTCATGAAGCTGGAAGGAACCAGCTTTCCGGACACCGTTCGCGAATTGGGCCGGCGTGCCGGAATCGCTGTGCCGGCTTTCTCAAACGGACCGGGTTCAGCCGAAGTCTCTCAGCGAGGACGACTTGAGCTCCTTCATCAGTCGGCGATGAAATGGTTTCAGCGCAATCTCTGGGAGACGGAGTCAGGACGACACGCGCAGGCGTATCTCGAAGAGCGAGGTATACAGCGCTCCACGATTGAAAATTTCGGACTCGGCGTGTCGCTTGCAACATGGGATGGATTGATCCGCGCGCTGTTGCAAGAGCACTATTCCATCGCTGAAATCGCGTCGTCCGGCTTGGTCGTGACGAAAGAGCAGTCCGGCCGCCCCGCGACTGACGCGAGCGGCTATTACGATCGATTCCGTGGCCGGCTGATGTTTCCGATTACCGACTTGCGCAAGCGGGTGATTGGATTTGGCGGCAGGGTCATGGGCGAGGGTGAACCGAAATATCTGAATTCGCCCGAGACGCCGCTGTTCAGCAAAGGGCGGACACTGTATGCGTTCGATCGTGCTCGGGATGCGGCCGGCCGGGACAGCCGATTGGTGATCGTCGAAGGGTATTTCGATGCGATTGCGCTGCATCAAGCCGGTATCACGAATGTAGCGGCTACGCTCGGGACGGCGTTGACTCCGGATCATCTGACGATCATCCGGCGGTTTGCCCAAAAGGTCGTGTTGCTTTTCGATCCGGATCCAGCCGGCGTGCGGGCGGCCTTGCGGACATTGGATCTCTTTGTCGGCAGTGGACTCGGTGTGACGGTCATCTCTCTCCCCGACGGCCATGATCCTGATACTTTTATTAAAGAGCAGGGACCCGATGCCTTCCGTGAGTTGCAAGAGCGGGCGCCGAGTTTATTGGATTTCGCCGTCGAGCAAAGCTTGCAGCGTGCAGTCTCCGGTTCAATCGATGATCGCCTCCGAAGCGTAGATGAGATTTTGCGCATTCTTCAAAAAACTACCCACCGGATTGAACAAGAAGAGTGTATGCGACGTGTCGCAGAGCGGTTAGGCCTCAGTCAACAACGGTTGATCGAACGCTACCCGGAATTGCGGTCAAAGCCAGACGGGCAGAGACCGGTCCAGGTTCAGAATGCAGGCCGCTCGAAGCGTCATCACGAAGAATGGGAACTGGCGTACTGCTTGCTTCAAGGCAAGTTCACCGCAGACCAACTGCGTGCCCTGCAAGCCGATCTCTTTACAGAGCCGCTCTGCCGCCGGATTGTCGAAATTGGGCTTCGA
Source organism: Nitrospiraceae bacterium (assembly GCA_035273145.1). GTDB lineage: Bacteria > Nitrospirota > Nitrospiria > Nitrospirales > Nitrospiraceae > JAICXS01. Next base: position 6,961 of record DATEPO010000044.1, on the reverse strand, counting down.
CATGTGGCTGGAGATGGTCGAGTCTTGGTCAGGCCGATCCTTGACGAAGGATTGAAAGATCCGGAATGCAGCGCCGCTATCACGGAGCTGTCGATGTCGGAGCGACACTTCGATGATGTCACGGCCTATATCGATGGATGCCTCGACGCGTTGGAGCGGAAACAGCGTCAGCAGGCGTTGGGCGAATTGATCAGGCAACTACGGATCGCCGAACGAGAAGGGCGGGCGGACGAGGCCCAGCGCTTGAACGCGCAAGTGAACACTTTACGACTCAGCAAAGCGAGTTCGCTGCCTATTCAGACCTCTTAATGTTCCACTGAGGAGTTACTATGCCGAAAGAAGAATTGCTCGGAGAAGTCAAAAAGCTCATTTCGATCGGAAAGGAAAAGGGCTATTTGACCTATGACGAGTTGAACAACACGCTCCCTGCCGAGATGGTGTCCTCCGAGCAGATCGGCAATCTCATGAGCATGTTCGGCGAAATGGATATCGAGATTGTCGATTCGGCTGATGGAGACCGCGAGCAGAAACTTGGCGAGATAGAAGAGCCTGTGGAAGAAGTGGAAGAGGTCGAAGAGGTCGAGGGCAAGGAAGAGGTTGAGGAAGAAGAAAAGGAGATCGATCTGACGCCCGGCGTCTTGAGCCGCACGGATGATCCGGTCCGTCTGTATCTCAAAGAGATGGGAAGCGTCTCACTGCTGAGTCGGGAAGGTGAAATTGAAATCGCCAAACGCATCGAAGAGGGCAAGAATGAAATTGCCTCCGTCGTCTTTGGCATGCCGATGACGATCCAGTTCGTGCTGTCCCTTCGAGATGACTTGAAAAACGGCAAGATCAGCGTGCGTGAAATCGTGCCTGTCCAGGAAGAAGAACTCGAAGAGGACGCCGAAGTCGTCGAGCGCGACGATGAAGAGTTGCGCGAAAAGACTCTCGAAGCGCTCAACAAGGTTCGGAATGCTTCAAAAACCTTGATGAGTCTGTACGAGAAGAGCCGCCACGTAGGACAGGACCCTGCGCGTCAGCGTCGGATTAAAGGCCAGATTAAAGATGCCCGTCCTCAGTTAGTCGAGAAAATGGAATCCATCAACCTGCACGTCGTCCTCAAAGAACGGCTCGTGCAGCGTGTGCGCGATGTGGCTCAGGAAATTCGCGCGGCTGAGCGGGAAATCGCCCAATGCCAGCGGAAGTTAGGTGTACCGGGAGAGCCAGGCGCCGAATTGTTGCGAAGGCTCTGTCGGGACCGGCGCGACTTTCTAGCCGTCCGTCGTAAGTCCGGCCTCGCGGAAGAGACGCTGAACGATCTCAAGAGGATCTATCAAGCCGCTCGTGCCAAGGTCCGGCATTTAGAAACCGAAGCCGCGCTCGTCTCGGCCGAGGAGATCAAAGACGCGGTCCGCCAGTTGGACATTGCCGACGAGAAAGTGAAGCGCGGAAAGGCCGAGTTGGTCGAAGCGAATCTCCGGCTGGTCGTCAGTATTGCCAAGAAGTATACGAATCGCGGTCTGCAGTTTCTCGATCTGATCCAAGAAGGAAACATCGGCTTGATGAAGGCCGTGGACAAGTTCGAGTACAAGCGCGGCTATAAATTCAGCACCTATGCCACATGGTGGATTCGGCAAGCCATTACTCGCGCCATTGCCGATCAAGCTCGAACGATTCGAATCCCGGTGCACATGATCGAGACGATCAATAAGCTCATCAGAACTTCCCGCCACCTCGTACAAAAGCTTGGGCGTGAACCGAATCCGGAGGAAATTGCCGAACGCATGGATCTGCCACTGGATAAGGTGCGCAAAATCCTCAAGATTGCACGAGAGCCCATTTCACTCGAGACGCCGATCGGAGAGGAAGAGGACAGTCACCTGGGCGACTTTATCGAAGACAAGAAGGCCATTTCGCCGTTGGAGGCGGCCATCCGGTACGACTTGCAGCGGCAAATCAATAATGCGCTGCAGACGCTGACCCCACGTGAAGAGAAGGTCTTACGGAAACGATTCGGGATCGGCGAAGCGACCGATCACACGCTCGAGGAAGTCGGACAGGATTTTGAAGTGACCCGCGAGCGCATTCGGCAAATCGAAGCTAAGGCCTTACGGAAGCTGCGCCATCCCAGCCGGAGTCGGAAACTAAAAAGTTTCGTCGAAAGTTTATAGGGTCGTGGCCGTTTTGCGTGACCGTTTTGATTGACACCTACAACGTCGAAGAATTACAATCTGATGCTGATGCAATCGGCCACGCAAAAAAGGTCATCCAGCAAGGCCACAGGAGAGAAACACCGGAGCCTACCCTTAGAGAGAGTGTTTTGAGCCGAGAATGAAGCGTGGAAAGAGTGCGTCTTCGCACTTGGGTCGGGAGGGTGGAATAGCGACTTTTTCAGCAGCCGACCGAGAACCGAAGGGGCCCATAGCTCAGTTGGTCAGAGCGACGGACTCATAATCCGTTGGTCCCAGGTTCGAGGCCTGGTGGGCCCACCATCGGCAATACTGAGTTCACCTATGCGCATTCTAAGAGGCCGCATTGCATCCCCAGCTTCCTATCCTGATTGACCTGCAGACAATTGATTTGAGAATCCTTGAAGTCAAGGATCAGGAACGAAAACTACCTGCTCTCCTTCAAGCCTCTGAAACCCCTTTTCAAGAAGCTCGAGCACAGACTCAAGCGCTCGCCAAAGAATTAGAAACGCTCAACAAGGACCGGCGAGACCGTGAGCGTGACTTGGAAATTCATGAAGCGCACGTGGGAAAGCTGCGGACGCGCTTGATGGAGCTCAAAACGAATAAGGAGTATCAGGCGCATCTATTCGAAATCGAAATGGCCAACAAGAAAAAAGGGCTTATCGAAGAACAGATTCTCACGCTCATGGAGCGAATCGAACAGAATCAGCAGGCGGCGAAGCAATTTGAGGACAAAGCCGTTGAAGCAGAGCGCGTGTTGGCTCAAGAAAAAGCTCGCGTAGGTATGATGGCTTCCGGATTCGACAAAGAGCTGGGTCAATTAGAACAGAAGCGGCAGCAGATGATCGAAGGACTGGATAAGAAGCTGCTCGCGCGCTATGCCAAATTAAAGGCCGCCAGAAAAGACGTGGCGATCGTGCCGATACGAAATGGAATTTGCGCCGGATGTCGGCTCCAACTTCCTCCGCAATTACTGGCCGAAGTGAAACGATCAGCGGATCTTCAGTCCTGCTCATACTGCCATCGCATTTTGTATTGGGAGGGTGAGCCTGCCGGTGTATCGGCGAGCGTGTCGACTGCAGAAGAAAACGGGCAGGACGCTCTTTAAGCCTCAGGACTATCCCGCAACACCGACTGCGTGGTTTTAAAATGCAGCTTCGCCACATTCTCCAACCGTTCGCGCCCCAGTTTCCGTACGACCAAACGTGCTGCCGTTTCTACCGTCTGAGACGCTCCTTTCGGAAGCGACAGCCCGATCTCATCGGACAGCCGTTTAAGCCGCATCAAGAATTCTGCTCTGGCTAGGATCGACGCGGCCGCGACAGCCACATCTTCCTCGGCTTTCGGTCGCTGGATGAGTTGAATCTTTTTGCCCTTCTCCAAGAGGGCATTTAAAATAAATCGTTCATCTCCGAATTGATCTGAAATGGCGAGTGCGCAATCAGAGTGTTCCAGGAGATTTTCCAAGGCACGTGCGTGCCCCCATGCCAGCAGGCGGTTCAGATTTTTAATTTTGGCATAGAGTGCGTTGTATCGCTGGGGACCGATTGCGACAATGCTGTGACGACAGATCTGCCGAATGTCGGGCGCCATCTCAAGAATCCGCCCGTCTGAAATCCGTTTGCTGTCCCGCACCTGCATAAGCCGAAGATCCGGTTCGTCGGCCGGCGTGACGAGGACGCCGGCGATGACTAATGGGCCGAAATAGTCTCCTTTTCCGGATTCGTCGATACCGATCCGTTCTCCACTGTATGGTGCTTGATTCATCGATCTCTCTTGAAAGGGGGCGTACTGTAACAAACGGGCGGAGAGCGGTCAATTCAGATGCGACCTTGAACCACATAGGCGAGGACGATATAGTAATGGGCGCGTTGGAGGAGATCAGATGATCGCCTGAACACCGGTTCGGGAGGAAAGTCCGGACTCCACAGGGTAGGGTGCTGGGTAACGCCCAGGCGGAGCGATCCGACACCGGCGCCACAGAAAATACACCGCCGATGGCCGGCAGTAAAGCAGGCTTCGCTGCCGGATCAGGTAAGGGTGAAATGGTGGAGTAAGAGCCCACCGCGGCCGTGGCGACATGGCCGGCAGGGTAAGCGTCACCCGGAGCAAGGCCAAATAGGAGGACAGGAGGAGTGGGCACCGGTGCCACTTCTCATCGATTGTCCCGATCGAGGTCCTCGGGTAGGCTGCACGAAGCTCGGGGCAACTCGAGTTCCAGAGAAATGATCATCCCCGATTCGGAGGCAATCCGAGTCGGGACAGAATCCGGCTTATCGATATGCTCCAACGCGCTTTTTTTAATGCCGCACGCAGCTCCCGTTCTGTCATCTTTCCGGCCAACCGCTCCCGTTGATCGATGAGGATAACCGGTATCCGGTGACCATACAGCGCTAAGAGCTCCGTGTCCTGTGTAATATCAATTGAATGAAGAGTAAACGGAATGTCGGCTTGCACCTGACGCGCAATGCGGAGTGCAACATGGCACAGGTGGCAATTGCGCCGTGAATAGATGATCACTTTCATAAGCTGGTCGGCATTAAATAATGCCTGAATAACACAGCGCTATGATGCAGGCAAGTTCATCAATATGGCCTCGGATGGCGACTGTGAGAACGGTCTGTGTATTGACTTCTCGCCTGACAGGATGCTAGCATCGAACGACTTTCTTTTGTTTTTCAGACCCTTTCGAGAGAGGGCATGACGATGAAACTCACCGGCGCGGAAATTTTTGTGGAGTGTCTCAAACGTGAAGGAGTGAAAACTCTGTTTGCGTTACCGGGAGGAGTCGTCCTCAAGATTTTTGACGTCCTGTATCAACAGAAAGGCCTTGATGTCATTTTGACCCGTCATGAACAAGGCGCCGGCCATATGGCCGAAGGGTATGCGAAAGCCACAGGCCGTCCCGGTGTGGCCCTCGTGACGTCGGGCCCAGGTATGAGCAATGTCGTGACTGCCCTTGTCGATGCCTATATGGATTCGGTGCCGCTCGTCTGTTTCTCGGGTCAAGTTTCGACCAACATGATCGGCAACGATGCGTTTCAAGAAGCGGACAATATCGGTCTCAGCCGTCCGTGCACCAAATACAATTTCCTGGTGAAGGACGTCAATGATCTCGCCGTGACGATCAAGGAAGCCTTCTATATTGCCACCACGGGGCGTCCGGGTCCGGTGCTTGTCGATATCCCGAAGGACGTCTCAATGAACAAGGCCGATTTCACGTATCCGGGATCGGTCTCGATCCGTGGGTACAATCCTACGTATGAGGGGAACAAATGGCAAATCAAGCAAGCCGCGGAAGCGATCGCTAAGGCGAAGAAGCCTATCCTCTATATTGGCGGCGGCGTGGTGTTTTCAGGGGCATCGGAGGAGGTGCGGGAGCTGGCTGAGATGTGCCAGATTCCGGTCGATATGACGTTGATGGCGCTGGGAGCTTTTCCTGGCGAACATCCGCTCTCCATGGGCATGATGGGCATGCACGGCACGTATTGGGCGAATATGGCGGTGCATTACTCCGATCTCGTAATTGCAGTCGGCGCTCGTTTTGACGATCGCGTCACCGGCAAGGTCTCGGAATTTTGCCCGCATGCGAAGATCATTCACATCGATATCGATCCCACATCGATTAAGAAAAATATTCACGTTGATATCCCGATCGTCGGTGATTGCAAACGGGTGCTTCGTGAGCTGATTCACATGTTGAAAGCGACCGTCAATGGCGAGCAAAAAGATCTGAGAAAACCATGGTGGAATCAGATCAATGAATGGCAACGCGCTCATCCGCTGACCTACGATCAAGATGCAAACGGGCCGATCAAGCCGCAACATGCGATCAAACGGCTCTACGAGTTGACGAAGGATCGCGACCCGATTGTGTCAACGGATGTCGGACAACATCAGATGTGGTCGGCTCAATATTTCAAATTGCCTCGCCCTCGCCGCTGGCTGACATCCGGCGGATTGGGCACGATGGGATTTGGTTTTCCGGCTGCTATGGGCGCCCAAGCCGCATTCCCGGACAAACTCGTGCTGTGTGTAGCGGGTGACGGCAGCGTGCAAATGAATATGCAAGAGATGGCGACGGCTGTCGTGCACAAGCTTCCGGTCAAAGTCATCATTATCAACAATCGATTCCATGGCATGGTCCGTCAGTGGCAAGACCTCTTCTATGAGGGGCGATATTCCTCTAGCGATCTAAGCACGACGCCTGATTTTGTCAAACTTGCTGATGCCTATGGAGCCGTGGGGTTACGCGCGCAAAAGGTGTCCGATCTCGACGCGGTGATCAAAGAGGCAATAGCGATCGATGGACCGGTGATCGTCGATGTGCCGGTCTATCCTTACGAGAACTGTTATCCCATGATCCCGGCAGGCGGCTGCAACCATGAAATGATTTTAGCTGATTCACCGGAACTGAAGAAGAAAATGGAAACCAATGGCAAGGTGACGCCGGAAGACAAAGATACGGTTGTGACGGCCTGAGTTATGGAACATATCATCTCAGTGACTGTCGAAAACAAGTTTGGTGTGCTTTCTAGAATCGCAGGCCTCTTTAGCGGTCGTGGATTCAATATCGAGAGTCTCTCGGTGGCCCCGACGCTGGATCCCAGCATGTCTATGATGACCATTGTCACATCGGGCGATGATCGGATTATCGAACAGATCGTCAAACAATTGAACAAATTGATTGATGTCATCAAAGTGGTCGATCTCAATGAAACCGAGTTCGTGGAACGTGAAACGGCGCTCATTAAAGTCCATACCAAGGCGGAGGATCGGGCCGAAGC
>DATEPO010000043.1:0-2451 GCA_035273145.1 Nitrospiraceae bacterium | reverse complement strand
GGATCTGGAAACGTGAGACCATAGAGCGATTGGGTAATCTTCTTGTCCTCGGCAAACCAACTAAAGCCTGCATCTGTCGTCCGATAAATCGACCCATGTTCGCCCACCACCCATCCGGACTTTGGATCTGTAAAGCGGACGCGGAGCAAATCGGTCAATCGTGAGCACGTGCGCAGACACGGCAGCGTGCGATCGATCCATCGACTTCCTCCATCCTGAGTCTGAAACATGGCGCCTGCATTGCCGACGGCCCACACATCCGAGGGACCCGTAAACACGATGTCGAAAAATGTGCCCGAACTGCGAATATCTTGAGGCGTCCATGCTTTTCCGCCATCCTGCGTCAACAAGATAGTCCCGAGCGCGCCAGCCACACCGCCATGATCGTGATCGATAAAGTGAACGGCATACAGAATGGCATTCGTCCCACTTGGCTGATCGTTCCAATGTGCCCCGCCATCGTCGGTACGCAGGATTGTCCCGCCGCCGCCAACGACCCAACCGACAGATCCATTCAGGAAGTACACGCCATACAGCGGGGCTTGAGTCCCACTGACTTGCGGCATCCACTTCTCGCCTCCATCTTTGGATGACAGAATCGTCCCGTTCGCCCCGACCACCCACCCATGCTGTGCGTCGGCAAAAAATACGCTCGCCATCTGCGCGCGAGTACCGCTCTGCACCGGCCGCCACCGTTTACCCCCATCGGTGGTCTTGAGGATGGCCCCTCCTGACCCGACGGCCCAACCGAGATGAACGTCCTTAAAGTGAATGCCCATCAGCGTGACTTCAGTGCCGCTCTTTTGAACCGCCTGGGTGATGTGCGGTTCAGCGGCGCGGACGGGGCCGGAAATTCCGAATAGCATCGCCAGCAGCATGATCCATTTCAATGTTGTTCTCATCATATTGGAGCCGCCTATTGCGAGCCGCCCGCTTCTTGACGCATATCGTTAAAGAACCGCTGATCCGGTAAGCCTTTCTGCTGAACCGTAAATGTGCCGGCTTCGGCCGTCACCCAGCGCTTCGGTGTACAGCAAGACCCATCCGGCAGGAGGTCCCATGATCCACGGCGAACGATCAACGGACCTGTCGAAACATCGGTGTTGAACTCCCCCGCCTTGCTGATTCCAAACGCAAGCCGATGAGGCACTTGAGCCTTAATCTCCGTATCGGTCCATGAGACAACGATCGCGGCCACGTTATTGAAGAGAACCTCGCTTCGGGATACGTTCTCGCCGAGTTCGTACGGCAGATAATCGTGTCCCTTTTCATTCAGTCCCGGTTGAGTCGCTTCCGCCGTCTTCAGGAAATTTCCAAATCCGGACCCTTTAATCGTGATGATGTCGTCGAGCCCGGCCGTGTCCGGGCTGTACGAGTCGACCTTTGGCGTCACCAACGTAAAGGTTCCGGCCTCCGTCGTCACCAGCCCTTTCTCGGCACAGCAGGAGCCGTCCGGCTTCGGCGTGTTTCCTCCCCGCTTCACCACGACCGGGCCACTTTTGGCACTGAACGGCACCCACACATCGATCTTGTCATGATGCCATCGATAGACGATTCCCGGCACCCCGCCGAATTCCACGGCGTTGTCGCCTTTGTCAAAATCGGAAAAGGCAAAGGGGGTCGACCCGCTTTCTGAATAGAATCCGAAGTTCTCGCCGGTGATGCGCACTAAACTGCCGATTGGCGCGCTCTCTGGTGTGAGGCCGGTCGCTTTCGGCACGACGACGGTAAAGTTGCCCAACGCTCGCTCTTTGTCTTTCAGCTTTAAAGTGAGCGCGCCGGTCGTAGCATGCAGCGGTACATGCGTCACAATCATGCTGTCGGTCCACTGCGCGATAGTGCCGGGATGGCCGTTGAATTCCACGGCATTCTCAGCAGTCTTGTCAGAACCGAAACCCTTTCCGAACAAGACTACCTTCGTTCCCACCGGACCTACCGCCGGGTCGATGCGAATGGATGGAATCACGCTCAAGGGCACCGTATTGCTGCTGCTATATTCCACAGGAGCACAACACGATCCGTCAGGCAACGGATCTGAAGAGGCCAGTCTGACAACGACGTCGCCGGACGACGCATTGGCCGGCACCTCGACCTCAATCTTGTCGTTGCGCCACCTGCGCACTTTGGCCGGAACTCCGCCGATCAGGACATCGTTCACACCGAACATCGTATTGGGATCTTTCGATCCCGCCGTATTCGTAAAATTGACGCCCGTGATCTGCAGAAGCCCGCCGGGTTCCACCTCTGCCGGCGTGACCGCTTGGACTGTCGGCTTCTGGACGGTAAATGAACCTACGGTCGTTTTTTTCTTCCCTCGAACGACTTCGACCGCACCATTCGTCGCTCGCAATGGGACCTTGACCACAATAAGATCGGGATCCCATCGCTGGATCAATGCGGGAACGCCATGGAACAAGACTCGATTTTCCTGAGCGGAGCGAAATTGCCCGA
>DATEPO010000042.1:0-2021 GCA_035273145.1 Nitrospiraceae bacterium | reverse complement strand
GGAGGGAACAGTTCTACGTTGTTATTAGAGTTCCCAGTTGATCGAACTTCCTCAACCTAAGAACTCAAAACTGTGCCAACGTTCAAATAAACAGAGGCCACTCGCCGCACGGCGAGTGGCCTCTTTGTTTCTGTCGTGGCGCTACGGCTATTGCGCGACAGTAATTCGGTCCTTGAGTAGATCGAAGGTCGCTTTTGGCATGATATTCTTCGCCACCAATTCGCCTTTAATCTTATACGGACGATTCGCGACCACGCGTTCAGCCATATCCTTTGTCAGTCCGAGGAACAACACGAGATCGCTTGGTGATGCCGTATTGACGTTAATAGGAGCCACGCCGGCCGATGGAGCCGCAGGCTGCGGTATCGTAGTGGTCGGGGCTTTCGGCATGGAAGGAACGGTCTCCGTCCTTGGCTGCGGCGCCATGTCGGGCAGCTTTGGCGACACCGACGCCGGCGGAGTCGGGAGTGAAATTGACCGTTCACGTTCCTTGAGTTCTTTTTGATACCGCGCCACGGTAGACTTCAATGTTTCGTTGTGCTTTTTTACGTCCTCGTATTCCTGCTTCAACATGCGTTGATGCGCCGTCATTTCTTTGAGCTTCTGCTCGAGATCCTTGGTCCTGGTATCGATATTGGAACGCTCTTTATCCCGGCTATCCTTGATCCGCTGCAGCTCCGCGGACATGAATTCCGAATCGGCCGTCAATTTCGCATTCGCGTCTTTTAGGCTTTTCATCTGCTGGTCCAGAGCGTTCTTCTGCGCACGCGCTTTCTCAAGATCGGCCTTGACGGACTCGGCTTCAGCCGTCGCGGCCAGGTATTTGTCTTTACTGACGCACCCCGTAATCATGAGCGCCGATACCAGGACCGCCATCATCGCATACGTCTTCATCCTGTCCTCCCCGCTCAGCTTTTTTCGCGCTACATGCTACATTCGTCGTAACGAGCCATAACGCTGATGTGTAGTAGATCATCGTTCTTTTGTCAATAGAGCGCCATGGCTCCCCGCTCATGACCCATACGGCGCTTGACTCACTGCCGGCACTCTGTGATGATGCCGCCCGCTTTCGGACACATGCAAAGGGGACCAAGGATGCGCGAATCAGACGGATCATCTCTCGGATTTGAATTGGCCGCAATCCTAGGCCTGGTGGAAGGCCTGACCGAATTTCTTCCCGTCTCCTCGACAGGGCACCTGATCATCGTCGGCCATTTTATGGGATTTACCGGAGCCGTGGCGGACACGGCCGAGGTCGCCATTCAACTGGGCGCCATTCTCGCCATTATGGTCTACGAACGGCACAAAATTGCCGCGCTCTGCTCTCAGGCCGCTCACGAACAGATCGCTCTGCTCAAGCTTCTTCACGGTGCCCGACCGCATGGGGTGTGGGAAGGGCCAAGCTGGAGCAGTATTCTGAGGCGCTCCATCGATCAGCATCGGAGTCTTTGGTTCCTGATCGGGCTGGCGATTGCCTTTCTTCCCGCCGCGCTGGTTGGTTTCGTCGCACACGATTGGATCGAACACCATCTTTTCACCCCACAGACCGTTGCCGTGGCGTTGATCGTCGGAGGCGGAATTATTTTGTGGGTGGAGGCTGCGCATAAACCGGTTCATGTGGCGGCGCTGGAACAGGTCGGCGTCACAACAGCGCTCACAGTCGGACTGGCGCAATGCTGCGCCTTGTTCCCCGGCATCTCACGTTCCGGCGCCACGATCATCGGAGGACTCTTAGCCGGCATGGATCGTCGCGTCGCGACGGAATATTCGTTCTTCCTCGCTCTACCCACGATGATCGTCGCCACTGCTTATAAGATGCTGAAGTCGTTTTCGATCTTCACGCAGCAGGACCTTATCGCCTTACTGGTCGGCCTCATTGTCTCCTTTTTCGTCGCATGGGCCGTCATCGCCGCCTTTTTAGCCTTTGTCAAGCAACATACGTTGTCCAGTTTCGCCTATTATCGGATCGCGCTTGGTATCATCGTACTGATCATGTTTTATTAGCTCGGCATTCATGAATA
>DATEPO010000041.1:0-4375 GCA_035273145.1 Nitrospiraceae bacterium | reverse complement strand
ACATGATATTCCCGGGTTGTGCCGCCGAACGCCGTCACGTCTATGACACCGGGAACCCGCTTAAACTCTCGCTTCAACTGCCAATCCTGAATCGTCTTGAGATCCGTCAGGCTGGAATGTTCGCCGGCCATTTCATACCGGTAAATTTCAGCCAGTGCCCACCACGGTGAAAGCACCGGCTGAACATTTCCTGGAAACGCCACCATGGCAAGCCGGTTGAGCACCTCTTGACGGTCAAAGAAGTATTGCGTTCCAAAATCAAAATAGATTTTGATGTCGTTCAACCCGAAGATGGAGAGGGAACGGATGTCCGTCAATCCAGGCATACCGGTGAGCATGACTTCAACCGGAATCGCAATTTGCCGTTCGATTTCTTCCGCGGAGAGCCCTGGAAATTGCGTGATGACTTCCACCATCGGCGGGGAGGGATCCGGATAGGCGACCACATCGAGGGCATGAAAGGCATACAGTCCGCCGAAGAGCAGCGCCAGCCCAAGACAACAGACCAGCAATCGCTGAGCAAGCGCGAACTCGACCACCCGAGTGATCATCGTCTCGGTCCCGGACCGTCAGTGCGAGGAAGGGGATTGGTTACGCGAGGATGGGAACGGACCGCAGGAAGAAACCCGCCATGGCAGACGATCAAATCGACCTCCGAGGAAGGATTATCTTCACCCTGGATTGGCCGCGTTCACTACAAGAATCACTCCGTAGGTAACGCGCGGTGAATCCGTGGCCAACCCGGAAGCGCCGCTAGCCGTGCTGCTCACCCCTTCGATTCATTGCCTTTGAGCAATATCGCGCCCTTCGTCACCACGCGATCGCCAAGCTTTAATCCGCGCAGGATGCGGAGATGATCATCGGAGGCGCTTCCTACCTTGACTTCCTGTTTCATATAGGTGCCATTCGTCTGCGCAATGTACACAAATTCTTTTCCATCGATTTCCAGGACGGCCTCTTTGGGAATAGAAATAAATTCTTTTCCTTCCCCGATGTCGATATGCAGCCTCGCAAACATCTCCGGTTTCAGTTTGTGCGACGCATTATCGACCCATGCGCGGACCTTGATCGTACGCGTGTTCGGGTCGACTACATCGCCGATCGCGGCAATAGCCGCCGCAAAGTCCGCATCGGGGTAGGCTTCGACCGTGACGGTGGCCGTCAGGCCCGCATGGATCAGATCGAGATCCCGTTCATAGATATCCGCAACCACTTGCAGCGTGTCTAAATCTGCCACCGTAAACAACACCTGCGACGGATCGCCGCCCACGGACTGGCCCGGCGTCACGGTTCGCTCCACCACCGTTCCGGTCAAGGAGCTTCGCATTGCAAACCGGGACGTGATCATTTGCTTGTCCATGGGCTTATCCAACTCCGCAGCCGGCACGCGAAGGGACAGCAACCGTTCCTTTGCTCGGCGAAACTCTGCTTTCGCTTTGACGAGATCATTCTCAGACTGCTTCAAGTCTTTTAAGGGAAGGGCCTTTGTCTCATAGAGATCCTTGGCCAACTCATACGCTCGGATCGCATACGTGAGATCCGATTCTTCTTTAATGAACTCTGAGTACGCTTGCGCAATATCAGGGCTGTCAATGACCAGCAAAATATCACCCGTCTTCACGCGGTCGCCCAATCGTGCGCGGACTTCTAAGACTCGTCCCTGCACCGGCGAAGAAATCTTCGAGTAGCGGTCCTCCCCATAGGCGACCTTTCCGGCTAAGGTGAGCTTCGGCTTATCTTGCTTCGCGGCAACGACCGCTGTCTCGATCCGACTCTGCTGCGCGGCCGACTCATGCGAGTCGCCATGAATCGCCGGGGTCGCGGCATTCGAGGCACCCGGCTCTTCATGTTTCCCGCAGCCGAATACACATATCGCAGCGAGCAGAGGCAGGCCCAGTGTTCGATACATGCGCGTCATGTAATCTCGCGGCCTACCGCGCTCTCCAATTGAAAGATCGTGCGCTGATAATTGTACAGCGTTTCGATGTAATTCTGTTGAATCCCGCGTGACGTCCGAGCGGCGTCGAGCAGATCCAAGATCGTGGCCCCTCCGCGCTCGTACGCTTTTTCCACAATCGTTAATGCCAGGCGCGCATCCTCTAAGACACCCGCCCGATAAGCCTCGACCAGGCGGCGGCTTTGAATGAGATTCCGATAGGCCACATCCACTTCGCTCTCCACTTGGATGAGCGTTTTCCTCAGATCGGCATCCGCCACCTGTACGGCCACTTCGGATTGTGCGATGCCGCCTTGATTGCGGTTGAAGATCGGCAACGGGACGTTGAAATTGAGCTGCGGCATTTGAGGATTGTCCGGACCACGAGGGCCTTGCACGGCATACCCGGCGCCGATCGTGACATCGGGATAACGATACGCTTTGGCCAATTTCAAATCGGCGAGCCGCTGGGATTGCGTCAGCCGCTTGGCCCGGATATCGGGCCGTGCCTCGATGGCAACTATTCTCAGCGAATCGATGTCCGGCTCAACCCGGTGATAATCCAACTCCGTCGTCAACAGAAGTTCGACGGCCGGGGTGACGCTGAGGAGCACCCGCAAGTCCGCGCGCCCCTGATCCGCTTCTTGAATCGCTTGAATAACCTGCGCCTGAAAATCGACGATTTGAAGGCGGATGCGGATGAGATCGACCTCGGCAATGTAGCCTTTTTTGAACCGGATCGTATTCACTTCCAAAATGCGCGCGAAGCGGTCGCGGTTTTCTTCGGCAATCGCCAGCCGCCGCTGGGCCAACTGCACGCGATAGTAGGCGTCTTTCAGCGCGAACCCGATCTGGCGGATGGCGTCCTCGAAATTGGCTTCGGCCGATTGCGTCCCGAATGCGGCGCTCTCGATTCGAAAGCCGCGCTTCCCCGCCATTTCGAACAGTTGTTGAATTTGTGTGATGACCTGACCGCTGTTGCTGGCGGTAAACCCCTGCGTGAACGACGCCTGTGAATAGAACAGAAACGTCGGATTCGGAAACAATTTCGCGGTAATCTGCTGGCCCTTGGCGGTATCGATCCCAAAGTTCGCCACAATGATGTCGAAATTTTGACGTAGAAATAAAGCGATGGCTTCGTTCAAGCTGAGGCGCAGAACAGGAGGCGGCGTGGCAGCAGTCTTCGCTGGACCCTCGGCGGCTCTGACCGTACCAGGAGAGGTGAAGATGGAGCATACGAAGAACGCCATAAGCGCGGCAAGAAAACAAGGAAGGTGCGGGATGTTCATCAGGAAGGATCGATAGGATCCCTTCGCATGACTACGCCGATTATGCGGGCCGTACGTGAAAATCATAGAGACATTCGTACCATCACGCAGCAGGACATTATACCTGGTTTTTTCAAGGCTTGAAACAGAAAGTCTATTGTAACTTCAGTTCTGTCCAGCCACGATCATAGAGTCGGATCGTTTCGCCTACGTCCTCGATCCATTCCAATCTGTCAAAAACAGACTCCGGAGGATAGACGGCGGGATTCTCGCGAAGCTCGGGACTCACCAAAGCCTTCGCTTCACGATTAGATGAGGCAAATCGCAGACGATTGGTCGTATGAGCCGCCACCTGTCGATCCAGTAAGTAATTCACGAAGCGCATAGCCAGTTCTTTATTACGAGACGATTGCAAGACGACTAAACAGTCGGACCAGATTGTCCCACCTTCCTTAGGAATGACATACTTGATGGACGGGCGCTGGACCGCCGCCCGGGCCACCGCGCCTCCCCACCCGTGCGCCAGCACGACTTCTCCCGCAGCTAACAATTGATCGTAGTTCTCACTGGTATAGGCCTTGACCAAAGGCTTTTGCTGCAATAGCTTGTGCTTGGCCCGCTCAATGACAGCCGCATCGCGACTATTGATCGACGCTCCCAGAGACCGGAGAGCCATGCCGAAGACTTCTCGTTGGTCGTTCAGCATGCTGATGCGTCCCTTGTACCGTACATCCCATAAGGCTTCCCAACTATCCGGAGGCGTGGCAATAAGATTAGAATCATAGCCTATTCCGACTGTTCCCCAGAGGTACGGGATTGAATACCGATGATCGGGATCGAACGGAAGACGTTGAAGCCGATCCAGCAAGAGAGCGGCATTGGGAATCATTGCCGGGTCCAACTCAGCCAGCAGACCGAGCTTTATCATAATAGACACCATAAAGTCGGAAGGCACAGCGACATCGTACCCCGTCGCGCCGCTTTGAAGCTTCGCCAGCAACTCCTCGTTACTGCCGAATGTATCCACCACGACCTTCGCGCCCGTCTGCCCTTCAAATTCCTCGATGAGATTGGGACCGACATAATCGGACCACGTAAAGTAATAGAGCGTCGGACGAGCCTCTTCGGCATCGGGGCGGCAGGCGAGGAGAAGGCAAAAGGCAAAAGGCAA
>DATEPO010000040.1:0-2212 GCA_035273145.1 Nitrospiraceae bacterium | reverse complement strand
TCTGCGTGACAGACGGTTTGCCATCCCCGCCATCCTTGTCTGCGTGTTCTATTTCAGTTATCGGATTTATGAGAGCAGAACCGAGGCCGCGGCACTCCACCACGAGGTGGCCGGAGGCGCCATTCCCACCGTTGCCGTTGTCCATCCCAAGCCGGGGTCGCCGACCGAGACCATGACGCTGCCCGGGAATATTGTCGGGTGGTACGAGGCGCCGATGTACGCCCGCGTCACGGGTTATGTGAAGATGTGGTACAAGGACTACGGCGACCCGATCAAGAAAGGGGACATCCTCGCCGAAATCAACGCGCCGGATCTCGACGCCGAATATGCGCATGCCAAGGCGGATCTCGAGTCGCAGCGTGCCAAATATGGGCTCGCCGCGGTGACCGCGAAGCGCTGGATTGCGCTGGGCCCTAATCATGCGGTGTCTGAACAATCGATCACGGTGCAGGAAAAAAACATGCAAGCCCAGGCCGCGACGGTCAAGTCGGGGGAGCAAAAGGTCAAGAACATCGAGGCGTTCATTCGGTTTAAAAAAATCGTCGCGCCCTTTGACGGCGTGGTGATCCAGCGCCACATCAACGTCGGGGACTTGGTCAGTAAGGAAGGCCATCTGAACACCCCGAATGCGATCAGCAATCTCTTTACGGTGGCCGACGTCCATATGCTGCGCCTCTTTGTCAATGTGCCGGCGTCGTTTGCGTCCTTCCTCCGGCCGGGTCTGACGGCCGACGTGACGGTGCCGCAATTGCCCCATCGTCATTTCACCGCCAAATTCCTGACGGTGGCGAAAGGCTTCGACGTGAGCACGCGGACCGCGGTCACCGTCTTTACGATCGACAATGAGGACCGCGCGCTCTGGCCCGGCTCCTACGCCCAGGTCCATCTCACGGCGCCGGTCGATAGCCATGTCTTCACGATTCCATCCACCGCGCTGGTGTTCCAGGAGGGCGGCACGCAGGTGGCAGTGGTGACGGAGGACGACCGCACGCACCTCAAACCCATCACGGTGAGCAAACTCATGGACAACATCGTCGAAGTGGCAGAGGGGCTTTCGGCGGCCGACCGCGTCGTGAACAACCCCAGCGTTGCCTTGCTTGAAGGCGACAAGGTGCGTCCCGTCACGCCGGCACCAGGTTACGATTTCGTCAATGCAGGCTTATCGAAGTCGAAAAAACCCTAATCAGGGTTACCGTTTCATTGTGTGTAACAGTAGTGGTGTGGGATTATTCGACAAAATCGATTACGTGGCCGACTTTATTCCACAACGCACCTGGGGCCCCCCGGACGATGCGATAAAGTGCCGCAAGAACCGACTACAAGAAGAGCTAGTCCACAAGGCGTGTAGTGTTATCCTTCCTCCACGGCACCGAATAAGCGTCCCGAACCACAATGAAGGCAGACTTCCCGCACTTCAAGTCCAACGAGGTTCAGGAGGAATTGACGGAACAGGTTTGGCGACGCCATTCAAAGAGATCGTGGCAGGAGGTCCTACAAGCGACGGATGAACTAGGTCAAAAGAAGAACATTTCTGAAGCGACGTATGGCAAGATCACGTTGTGGCGAAACAGAAGTAATTCTCATCATTCTGAGTTATTCGTCTCCTCATTTCTCGGACACTTCCTTGGCGGTAAAGACGACAGCAAATCGGCATGGCGGTTGCTTACACTGAAGGGAAAGGAGGGATGCCATGGCACTATTACCCTTTGGCAGCGATGCCTCAGAAGACATGAACGTCGTTGAGCTGCTTCGCAAAGACCACGAGAAGGTCAAGATGCTGTTCCGCGAATTTGAATCGGCTGCAGACCAGAAACCGAATATCGTGCAACAAGCGATTTCGGAACTGGAGCTCCATGCCGCGGCGGAGGAGAAGATCTTTTACCCTGCTGTGCTGGAAGACTGGCAAGATGCGGCGCCAAGCATCAATGAGTCATTTGAAGAGCACCATGTCATGAAATTGTTGATCGGCGAGCTGAAAGACATGTCACCGGAGGACGAGCGGTTCGATGCGAAGTTTACCGTAATGGCGGAGAACGTGAAACATCATATCAAGGAAGAGGAAGCCGAGTTGTTCGCGAAAGCGCGCACGGGCCGCCTCGATCTGGTAGAGCTCGGACAGCGACTCATGGAAGCCAAGGCTTCCTTTCAGTCTGAGCAGAAAGAGAACAAGAAGAAAGCCCGGTCCAAGAAAAAGCCGACTGCGCGTGGAGCC
>DATEPO010000039.1:0-10278 GCA_035273145.1 Nitrospiraceae bacterium | reverse complement strand
CACGCATTTCCTGAAAACCCATGCCGACCAATTTGTATTTCACTTGATCCAGAAACTCTCGGTACGGATGGCGTTTTCCGACCGCCGTGCGCGGCGGCCGTAGGCTGATGGAGTATTTACTGAACCGCTTCGTTCGCCACGAGCCATCCTTCAATAATTCAGGTGTAAGCTGAGACACCTCTTCGGCGACGCCGTCTTTGAGCAACGATTGAATCGCCTCCCCCTCAGGCGTCAGCACATAGGCGCGGTCCGGCCGGTCGTCGAGACGAAACGGTTCGCGAGCGTTGCCCCGCTTGACTGCGTGCTGCTTGATCACGTCTCGCATCGGTTCCGTGAAGGTCGACAAATCACGTGTGCCGCCGTGCAATTGCTGTAACAGCGTCCGCAATGACTCGGCCGTCCGGCTTACTGCCCCCGTTGCCTCCACGAATCCACCAGGGACGATGCGAACCGCTCCCTCCTTCTTGAGGGTACCGATGGCACTGCTCATCTCGGTCGGTTCCAGCCCTTCGCTTCGTTGAATATCTTGGATGGTCAGGCGTTTTTCAGTCTGCTGACCTTGCTTTAAGACGGAGAGAATGCGTTCGATGGGCGCATATTTTTCGAAGTAATGCTCGCCGACATCCGTCAGCGACACAGAGGTGTGAACCAATTCCTGTTCGACGCGAATGAGCGATTTTGCCAGAAGCCATCCAATGGCCATGCTGATTTGAGAGGGTTCAAGGCCGGTGGTCCGAGTGAGCGGCTCTTCACGAAGGGGGGATTGAGACTGAACCTGATGAGCGCCGAGTACCGTGAGGACTTTGATCTCAAGAGGGTGGAGGCTTTCGAAAAGCTCGGAGACATCTTGCATGGACTAGCGCTGCCGTCCCACTTTCGATGGGGAAGCTCCCTCCGTGGCCAAAGCAGAATGGCTGGCCTGCCGCAGAGCGGTGATCGTCGCGCGATAATCGTCGCTGCAAAAAATGGCCGATCCTGCAACGAGAATATCCGCGCCGGCTTGAATAATCCGTGCGGCATTGTCGACTTTGACGCCGCCGTCCACCTCTAACACCGCATGGCTTCCCGTCCGGTCGATGAGCTGGCGGGCGCGTTCGATTTTCTGAAGCACAGACGGAATGAACTGCTGGCCGCCGAATCCAGGGTTGACCGACATGATGAGGAGCAAGTCCGCATCGCCGATAATTTCCTCGACGGTCGAAAGCGAGGTGGCGGGATTGAGCGTCACCCCGGCTTTGACCCCGCGCTCCTTAATGGACTGCACCGTCCGGTGCAGATGCGGGCACGCTTCCACATGCACCGTGAGGTAATTGGCGCCCGCCTCGGCAAACTCTTGGATGAAGCAATCCGGATTAGTCATCATGAGATGGACGTCCAGGGGCAGTTGGGTGACTTTGCGTAGGGCTTCTACGATGGGGGGACCGATTGTCAGATTCGGAACGAAGTGGCCGTCCATGACGTCCACATGGAGCCAATCCGCCCCGGCAGCCTCTACCCGCGCCACTTCTTCCGCCAGTCGAGCGAAATCCGACGAGAGAATGGACGGTGCGATACGAACATCGGAACGCATGGTCAGGCAGCCTTTCGGAGCCGCGCGGCAAAAAATCCATCCATCGAAAGGGAGTGAGGGGCGAACATCGTCGAGAGATCTCCGTATGGATTCACGAGACTGCGCCCGGGAATCGGAAGCCACGGCAGGACGGCTTCACGAGAAAAGTCGGGATGACCTGAACAGAAACGCTCGATAACCTGCTCGTTCTCTTCTATTTCCGTTGAGCAGGTACTATAGACGATGATCCCGCCGGGCCGCAAGAGAGGGCCGACGTGTGCGAGAATGGCGAGCTGCCGAGTCTGCTGTGGCTGTAAGAGATCTTCGTGTTTGAGCCACTTCCCTTCGGGATGGCGGCGCAGCACACCAAATCCGCTACATGGCGCGTCGACCAGAATGCGATCGAAGGGTTTCGAGAAGAACGAATTGCGCGACGAAGCGGAATCATCGAGGCGAGCGGCATCGATTTCGACGGGCGTCACGATGGAGACACCAAGGCGGCGGCAGTTCTGCTCTAAGAGACGAAGACGGGACCTGCTCTGATCGCAGGCCATGATTTCACCGCGATTGTGCATGATGGCTGCCAGGTGCGTAGCCTTGCCGCCCGGTGCGGCACAGGCGTCAAGTATCCGCTCGCCGGGTTGTGCATCGAGGAGAGGCGGCACCAATTGCGCTGCCTCATCTTCCACGTAAAATGCGCCTTCATTGAAAAGAGGAAGATCGGTGATGGCGCCTTGCTTCTCCAACACGATCCCAACCGGACTAACCACGGTAGGCTGTGACTCTACACCGGCTTTGAGAAATTGATCCTGAAGCTCATCGCGGGTGAACCGCTGGGTATTCACGCGCAGCGTCAGTGGCGGAACCCTGACCGTCGCCTGACACAAACGCTCGGCTCCATCAGTGCCGAAGCCGGCAATCCATCGTTCGACGAGCCAGCGAGGACAGGCGTAACGGACGGTGTAGGCGTCGGCTGGATCCTTCGCGGGATCGGGCCATGGTAGTGGATCTGTACGTTGCAACGTGCGCAGGATCGCATTGACGAATCCGGACCAATCGCGGCCTCGAACGGTTTTCGCCAACAAGACTGATTCATTGACCGCTGCGGAAGCGGGAATCCGTTCGAGATACAACAGTTGATAGCTCCCTAGTCGGAGTGCTGTTCGAATGGGCAGCGGGAGCCGTTCCATCGGACGATCCGAGACGTGATCGAGCCGCCAATCCAATGTGCCGCGATGGCGGAGCACGCCATAGACGAGTTCCACCGTGAGCGCGCGATCGCGTGGATCGATGTGCACCGTGGCGAGCGCCCGATTGATGGTTTCATCCGCCAGCGCGCCGATTCGTTCGATATCTTGGAGAATGCGAAACGCAAGAAAGCGGGCACTCGAAGTGGCGAAAGTCGGCATGGCTTAGGGCTGCACGAGGGAGTGCAACCGAAATCCCGGAGTGAGGCGATGACCGGCGAGGTATTGTTGGACGGTCATCCGACGACGGTTGGCGGGCTGGAGTTCCGTAATGGCCAGCAGGCCTCGGCCTGTGGCGATGTGCATCGCGTCTTTCGTGACGGCCACCGCCGTTCCCGGTTCTGCAGATGTGGGATCGAGCAGGGCCTTCGCTTTCCAAATCGTCCAGCGCTCGTGATCGACATGGGTAAACGCGCCCGGCCACGGCGAAAGCCCGCGGACCCGGTTGGCGATATCAATTGCGGCCGAGTTCCAATCGATCTGGCCCATTTCTTTGTCAAGAAGAGGCGCCATCGTCGCTTGGCTCTCGTCTTGTGGTCGAGGCGTCAGGGTGCCGGCCTTCAATTGGCGGATGGTTTCAATGAGCAATGGCCCACCGACCTTCGCCAATTTTTCGGAGAGTGACCCAGCCGTGTCGTCTGGATCGATGCACACGCATTCTTGCAACAGCAAGGCGCCCGTGTCCATGCCGGCGTCCATCAACATCGTGGTAATGCCGGTTTTCTCTTCTCCGTTGATGATGGCCCACGGGATGGGGCCCGCGCCTCGATATTTCGGCAACAGCGATCCATGGACATTCACACATCCTTTGGGTGGCAGGTCAAGAATGATCTGCGGCAAAATGCGACCAAAGGCAGTCACCGCGATGAGATCCGGCTTCCACGCTCGTAGCGCATCAAGGAACCCCGGATCTTTCATCTTCAGCGGCTGCAAAATCGGCACACCGGCTTTCTCCGCGACCTGCTTAATCGGTGAGGTCGCCAGCTTCTGGCCGCGCCCTTTCGGCTTGTCCGGCTGTGTGACGACACCAACCACGGTGTCCTCGGATTGAAGCAACGCCTCCAGTGACGGAACAGCAAATTCGGGGGTGCCCATAAACACAATGCGCATGGTACCGCTTTAACATTCTGCCGCGAAAGAATGCAATGCACCACATTGTGTCCTTGACGCCAGATTCACTCCTTTGTTACAGTCCGCCTGCGGGGTGGAGCAGCCTGGTAGCTCGTTGGGCTCATAACCCAAAGGTCGAAGGTTCAAATCCTTCCCCCGCAACCAACCCTTCCACATTGTTATTCCTGCCTCTAACAACTTTTTAGCCGCTCTCCTGCCGTAAGTCTTACGCCGGCCACACTCTAGACCTGTTTCGCCTGGCGTGCGCCAATGCACGTCTCCGTGCGGACACGCACCTGTCGGACAGTCAAGCGCACGCATGGTCGGTGGCTCCAGGCAATCATTACCTTACTATCGACCTCACCACGTCGGTACTGTTCTTGCTATCTTTTTGTTTCCTAGAGCTCGCATCACCTTCCACTGCTGACCGCTATGTTTTCAGAACTCGTTGCGCTGACTGCCCTCGTGCCCCCTTTGTTGGCCGCCGGCATCGTGGTCTTGAGGAGCAACGCCGGAGAGCAGATAGCGAAGATTGGGATCACCGCGCTCGCGGTTTCCACCAGCGCGGCAATCCTGACCCTCATTCACACGACGGAACATCAACCCCTGCTCCTTAAGTTCACGATTACGCCGGACGCCCTCAGCCCCACGATCCTGGTTGATCGGCTCGCCGCGGTCATGATGGTCCTCATCTCGGCAGTAAGCCTCGTGATCCATGCCTACTCACGGCGCTACATGCAAGGTGATCAAGGATACGTGAAATTCTTTGCGCTGTTGAGTCTGCTCACCTTTGTCCTTCTGGCATTGGTCGTCAGCGCCAATCTACTCTGGCTCTTCATCTGGTGCCATCTCGTCTCGTGGCTGCTGTGGGCCTTGCTCGCCTTTAATCACCGAGCTGCAGCCGCCCGACTCGCCGCCCGCACGATCTTGCGCATCCAGACCCTTGTAGACGCGACGCTGCTCATCGCGATCCTCATCGCCTATGTCATGTTCGGCACTCTCGATCTCACCGAATTGTTCCAGCGGGTTGCCGACGCCGGCGGTGGCCCCATTGTCTGGGCGGGTACGCCGTGGGAGACGGATGCTGTGACGCTCATGACGCTCGTATTGATCGTAACAATCATGACCAAATCGGCGCAGTTCCCATTTCATGTGTGGTTGCCGGGCACGATCGAGGCACCGACTCCCGTCTCCGCGATGCTGCATGCCGGAATCGTGAATGCCGGCGGCTTTCTCGTGAATCGTTTTGCTCCGCTCTATGGGATGGCGCCCGCCACCCTCCATGTCTTGTTCATCGTCGGGGGCCTCACGGCCTTGATCGGCGCCTCCACGATGCTGACGCAGCCCAGCATTAAACGGACGCTCGTATACTCGACGATGGGACAGATGGGCTACATGATCATGGAGTGCGGACTTGGCGCCTTCGCCCTCGCGATCTTCCACCTCTGCGCCCACGGTCTCTTCAAAGCGACGCTGTTTCTCAATTCCGGATCGGTCATTCATCACGCCCGGCTGGACTTCAAGTTGCCGGGTCACTCGCACACCCGGCCGACAACCGCCTTTTCATTAATGACGTGGGCGACCGGCCTCGTCATCACGCTGCTCCTTCCGTTGGTGATCCTGCTCCTCGCGCACGGCCTGGTCAGGATTCCGTTGTTCGAGGCGCAGGGCATGGTGATTTTCCTCTTCTTTGCATGGGTCACCTCTGCGCAAGCGATTTTTAGTCTGTATCGTCTGGAAGCGGTCGCCTCGTGGAAGGTCTCGATCGCGATGCTTGTCGCATTGGCCGTCATCGGATTGACCTACTTATGGGCCGGCGAAGCCTTCACAGGTTTCTTGTACTCCCCACCTGAGACTGCCGCGTATTTCCAAGCCGCCGCATGGCCCAAAGGCCTGTTCGATCTCTTCGTTGTGATCTCAGCCATCCTGGTGGTCGCCGTGTGGATCATCCTCTACGCGCGGGCGCACGGCCTGCGAGTCTTCCTCCCCGACTGGGTGGGCGCTATCTATGGCCGACTCTATGTCTCGTTCCTCAGTGCTCTCTATATAGAGGACCTCCTTCGGGCGATCGCCGCGTGCCGGACGCGTCGGCCACGGACTCTTCCCCGTCAGATTGGTGAACTGCGATGAACGCGACCATCACTCCAGCGCATCGATTCACCGATGCGCAACGCATGGAATTGCGCTCCTACGTGGAACTGGCCGGCGAGGTCATCGCGCAGTATTGGCCGATGCGGACCTTCATCCATCACAACCCGCTCCACGGATTGGAATCATTGCCGTTCTACCAGGCTGTTGCAAGGGGCGCCGAACTGTTCGGCGGGCGTGGCTATCTAAGCAACGAGATGTTTCGCGAGTACCTGCATCGCGGCCGGATTGACCTCGACGAAGTTCGCGCGGCCCTTCAACCGCTCGCCACACCGAAGGAACTCCACCTCGGTAGCCTGACGGTGACTCATCTCGATGTTCTCTGCGCCTCGATGATCCACGGCGTGATGGAAGAGCCGCCCGCCGCTCGCGCCTGCGATGTAGACAGTCGCGCGATGGAACAGCTCCTATCGTGGGTGGAAAGGTCAGGCCTCACATCAAGGCTCATGGAGCACCCGGGGCATCAGCAAGGACGCTCTGAGAGTACGGCCATTGCTGAGACCCTGAGCGGGTGGTGCGACAAGACCTTCGGAACAACGATCGTGGAGACGATCGACCGGGAGATGGTGAAGTGGTGCAGCGTCTTTTTGGACGAAGGGCACGCAACGTGGGCGATGCCTCATCGCGAGCGGACCTTCTACCGCTCCTGGAAATCATTGGCGCACTACGATATGGCCCTTCGATTGATGGGGATCACTGATGCCGCCAAGAAATTAAGACTGTTGCCCGATGGGCCGGAAGATGCCATGCTCGAAGCGTTGGCGGCATTGGAAATCCCGAAGTCCGCCTGGGAAGAATATTTGTCGTGGCATCTGGCGACCCTGCCTGGATGGACCGGCTATCTGAAATGGCGGGCCGCCCAAACCGCCTACCCCTGGCAGCAAGCGTTCCCGATCGACCTCGTCAAGTACCTCGCCGTGCGCCTCTTCTATGAACGAGAGCTCGTGGAACGCGCTTGCCGACGGCACCTCGGGACTGCCGGGACCTATCTCGCAATTCAGACATATAGAGACCGGTATCCGCACGTCTACCGATTTCAACGGGACGTCCTGGCTGGATATGTGGACAAGGCCGCGGCAACCGCTGCACGCCGGCTCTTCCGATCACGACAGCAGGACCCCGCGCGGTGGGAAGAGCTCGCACGTCGGCATGAAGCGAGCCGGCGAGAACACGATGTTCGTCGTATGAAGCAAACCGCCGCGCGTTCCCTCCTTTCCCTCACGCAGGCTTTCTCGGTCGACGTCGCCGCGGTCGAAGGCACCTCTCCGTCGGATGTCGGCATGCTGCTCCAGTGGTTATTTGCCTTTCCGCCTTCCAAGCACGGCCCATACTGGCAAACGGCATTCGAGACTACCTATTGGCGCTCCACGCTCGACCAACTCGTTGCACGTGCACGGCAAGTATGGACGGATCCGGAGGACGCGAATCGACTTTCGTCGCGGCCGCTCGCACAGGTCGTCTTTTGCATCGATGTCCGGTCGGAGGTCTTTCGCCGACACCTGGAGCGACAGGGCGGGTATCAGACATTGGGCCTGGCCGGATTTTTCGGTGTCCCCCTCGATTACCAACCGTTCAACGGGGACATCGCGGTCTCCCACTGTCCGGTGCTGCTGAAGCCGAAAAATCGGATCCGCGAAATACCTCGCAGCTACCACAGCGCCGTCGCGGAACGGTACAAATCAGCGGCTCAGCTCGGCAAGGCGGCACACGGGCTCTTGCATGACTTGAAGGAAAATCTTATCACGCCGTACGTAATGGTCGAAGCGCTCGGTTGGTTATTCGGCTTGCCCTTCTTCGGAAAGACGCTGCTCCCACGCTGGTATCACAAGGCGGCCGCATGGGTCCGGCGAGCCCTGATGCCACCGCTCGCCACAACCCTCACGGTCGAGAAAATTACACGAGAAGAAGCGGAGGCAATGATCGCCGCCGAACAGTTGGCGACCATTCGCGAGATTGTCCGGGAACGCTTCGGGCTGACGGGCGGAGCGCTTTCGCCAACGCAATTAGATAAGGTCCGCCGGAAAGCGCTCGGGCAGGCGGACGGCATGAACGGCGAGATTGGGAAGACCTTTCACCTGACGCCGGAAGCCGAAGACGCCTTCTATCAGGACCTCCGCGAACAGCACCACATTAGCCCGCGCGGCATCTCGGCGCGCTTCGACCGATTGACGCAAACCGGCTTCACCGTCAACGAGCAGGCCTATTTTGTGGAAGCCGCTTTGCGGCTGATAGGTCTCACGACGACGTTCGCGCGCCTCCTGGTCTTCTGCGCGCATGGGAGCACGTCGGACAACAACCCCTACGAGTCGGCTCTAGACTGTGGTGCATGCGGAGGGAATCAGGGATTGCCCAACGCGAGGACAATCGCCGCCATGGCCAACAAGCCGGCTGTCCGGGATCTGCTGCGAAAGCGCGGCATCACCATTCCGAGCGATACGCACTTCTTGGCCGCTCAGCACGACACGACTACCGACCATGTCTCCATCGTCGATTTGGAAGACGTCCCCGCCACGCACCGGAAAGATTTGCAGCGGCTGTTAGCGGACCTCGACGCGGCAGGGACGCAGGCGGCGCGGGAACGTAGCGCGGATTTCGGCATGCCGACGCCGTCCATCACCCCGGCCACGGCCCGTCAGTTCATGCAGCGGCGGAGTGAAGATTGGTCCGAGGTCCGTCCGGAATGGGGGCTGTCGCGCAACAGCATGATGGTCATCGGCCGGCGCGAGTTGACCGAGGCCCTGTGCCTCGACGGTCGCTCATTCCTGCATTCCTATGATTACCGCCAAGACGGCTCGGGGAAATTACTCGAAACGATCATGACCGCCCCGCTCATCGTCGCGCAATGGATCAATATGGAGCACTACTTCTCTACCACTGACAACGAGGTGTACGGAAGCGGCAGCAAAGTCTATCACAACGTCGTGGGCCGCTTCGGTGTGATGGCGGGCTCCTCGAGCGATTTACGCATAGGGCTGCCGGCGCAGACGGTGCTCAACGGACCGCAGCCGTATCATGAACCCATGCGACTCCTGGCAGTGATTGAAGCGCCATGCGAGCGTATCCGAGCAATCGTCAATCGACATCGGCTCCTGGAACAGTTGTTCAACGGCGCGTGGGTGGCGCTCGTCGCGCTCGATCCGAACGACGGCGAGGCGTACGACTATGAGGCCGGTGCATGGAGACGGAGAGGACGACCATGATCAAGTTGACGCTGCATCCCATGAAGGAAATCAAAATCGTTGTGCACGGCGAGCAGTTGAAGTTCCTCACTGAGCTGCTCGACCGGGTCGGCGCGACCGGCTACACGATCATTCATAATGTCTCAGGCAAAGGCCATCATGGCTTTCACGAAGGGCATCTGATGTTCAACGATAGGAGCAGCCAAGCGATAGTGTTTACCGTCGTCCCGGAGGAAAAGGTCGAGCCGATTCTGGCCGGTCTGACCCCGCTATTCAACAAGCATTCGGGTGCGATGTTCGTCAGTGACGTCGCGGTGAGCCGCCGCCAGCATTTCGTGACGAAATGAACGGCGCCTCGCCGCCCTCGACGGGCCTCACACCACGTCGGTATACTACGCAGAACCGGTAAGCGTCAGATTTTGTCTCGGTCCACGACTATGTCATCCCCGCACCGTGCACGCCCCAAGCCCGCGCCTCCTTACCCGGACATTTCCGCCGCAGAAGTGTTGGCGTGGGTGAGCGAATGCATCGAGGGCGGCCTCTGTTTCGTCTCCGAAGGTATCCTGATTTTCGAAAATGCGGAATTTAGTGAACTTGTGGAGGCAGCCGACCCGGTCGGCATCGATGCCGACCGCTCCTCGCTGGATACCCCGGACAATGCGTTACGAAAGAAACTCTTCACGGAAGCGCAAGCATGGAACCATAAAGGGCTTGGGACGCGCGGCAGCCGAGAATATGGACTCGCCGGCCGCCAGGGCGGGCCCTTAATCTACGAATGCCGCTTCAACGTGGTGCCTTATCAGGGCACGACCGGTGTGCTCCTCGTGCTGCAAGATGTCACCGAGCGGACCCTGCTCGCACACGAGGCCTCGCAAGTCGCCCGCTTTCAATCAGTCCTCGCGCGTATCGGGACGCTCGCCGTAAGCGATGCACCCGCACAAGAGCTGATGAACGAAGCCGTTCGCCTGACGGCGGAGGCCCTGGACGTGGAGCTCTGTAAGATTCTCATCCCGCGGGATTCCGACGATCATTTAGCGGTGATGGC